>NZ_CAXAPA010000021.1:0-94036 GCF_963970835.1 Pseudomonas sp. EA_15y_Pfl1_P101
TTAATTCACTACCATCGACCTCTTTTATCGAAGCAGAGAGGTCGTCGTGGAGCGGTTATCCATGCGTAAGATTCGAGAAGTGCTACGTCTTAAATTCGAGGTCGGCCTATCTGCCCGCCAGGTCGCTTTCGTCAGCAGTGCCGGCAATAGTTCCGTCGCTGATCCTAGCAACATCAACTCGCAAGGGTCACCCAAACACACATCTTCCAGATTGACATGGATGACGGTTGCACCTGCTGCCAAAGCTATCTCGGGAATATCCGCGGCAGGCCTGACTATTCCCGAGGTACCGACGGATATCAAAACGTCACAATCTCTTATTTTATCTATAGCTGTTTTCCAGACTCCATTTGGAAGATCTTCCCCAAACCAAACTACTCCAGGGCGGAGACGACCATTGCAGCGAAGACAACGAGGAGGCTCGATCAGCTCACCTTCGAAAGAGATCGCCGCTTGTTGGTTGGTTAACTCTGCTGGACGCTTGCATGCGAAGCAGATCGGGCAGGCTAGGCTTCCATGGAGATGTACTACGTCTCGAGACCCGGCACGCTCATGCAATTCGTCAATATTCTGAGTTACCACAGAGACATCTCGATCGGAACTGGCCAAACGGGCAACCATCTCATGGGCTGCATTCGGCTTCGCTTGAATGGCTTGCTGGCGGCGCCAAAGGTACCACCCCCAAACCAAAGCGGGGTTTTTCCTAAAAGCGTTTGCAGTTTCAAGGGGCCGGGGATCGTGTCTTGCTCACAGTCCTGTGAGCTTATCTCTGAACGTGGGAATACCGCTCTCTGCTGAGATACCAGCACCCGTGAAAAACACGACTTTTCGAGCAACATCAAGGGCCTGAGAAGCCTTCTCCATATGGCACATCTGTGGAGCTTTTGTCTTCATATTCGCGACTAATCGCCAGTTTAACCCGCCGCCAATCGCCGGCCGGCGCACGCGTAAACTTGCCTCACACTTCAGACTCAGGCGCCCAGCGACGGAACATCACGCTCGCGTTAACGCCGCCAAAGCCGAACCCGTTTGAGAGTGCGTGCGTGATCGCCATCTCCCGGGACTTGAGGCTTACCAGGTCAAGCCCGGCAGCCGCCTCATCGGCATGATTCAGGTTGAGCGTGGGCGGCACGACCTGGTCACGAAGCGCCAATACGGTAAAGATCGCCTCGATGCCTCCGGCCGCCCCCAGAAGATGCCCGGTGGCAGACTTGGTCGAGCTGATTGCCACGCCAGAGCCGCTCCCGAACACCGAGCGAATAGCGGCCAACTCGCCCTTGTCACCGACCTGGGTGGAGGTCGCATGTGCGTTGATGTGCTGAACATCCAGAGGGCTGACAGCAGCCTGACGCAGTGCCTGCTCCATAGCGCGCCGTGCGCCGCTGCCGTCCTCGGGACCTGCGGTCAGGTGATAGGCATCCGCACTGGTGCCATAACCCACCAGCTCGGCCAGTGGCGTGGCGCCACGCGCGAGGGCATGCTCCAGTGACTCGATCACTAACAACCCCGCGCCTTCGGACATCACGAAGCCATCGCGATCCCGATCAAAAGGCCGTGAAGCCTGCTGCGGGTGCTCGGCAAAACCGGTGGATAGCGCACGGGTCGCTGCAAAACACCCCAGGGTCACACGGTCGATCGCCGCTTCGGTACCGCCGCACAGGGCGATATCTGCCTCACCATTTCTGATGATTCTGGCGGCATCGCCGATGGCCTGTACGCCGGCGGCACAGGCCGTTACCGGGGCGCCGAGCGGCCCTTTGAAACCGTGCCGGATGGAAACGTGCCCAGCCGCCATGTTGGCGAGAAAAGACGGCGCAGTGAATGGCGACAATCTGCGCGGGCCACGTGTGTCGGTGGTCCGCACAGCATCGGCAATCACACCAAACCCGCCCACGCCAGATGCAATGATCGTCGCGGTCCTCTGCTGGTCTTCGCTTTCCGTCGGGTGCCAGCCTGCCTGCTCAAGCGCCTCATGCGCCGCCACAAGGGCAAACTCGATGAAGCGATCCATCTTCTTGCGGTCCTTGGCCGAAATGATGCGTTCCGGGTCATACCCCGCGATAGCGTCTTCCGCCAGTGACGGGACCTGACCACCGACTGCAACCCCCGTCCCCTCGGTCACCTCGCCCGGTAACTGGCGGATGCCCGAACGCCCAGCCAACAAGCGCTTCCAGACTTCCTCAACGCCGCACCCCAGAGGCCCGACCATGCCGACGCCCGTGACGACGATTCGCTTTTGACCGTTGAGATTATTCATTGAGCCCTCTTCATTTATCAGTCGAAAGTGCTTGGGTGGGTTTCGCCGTATGCGTGCTGCTTTCAGACTCAGGACGGATCTTGAACCAGATGGAATACATCGCGGGCAGTAAGACCAGCGTCACAATGGTTCCGACAAACGTGCCTCCGATCAAGGTGTAGGCCAGCGTCCCCCAGAAGACCGAATGGGTCAGCGGGATGAACGCCAGGATTGCCGCCATCGCTGTCAGCAAGACCGGGCGGGCCCGTTGTACCGTGGCTTCGACCACCGCATGGAAAGGGTCCAGCCCTTCTTGTTCGTTGTGGTGGATTTGCCCGATCAGAATCAGCGTATTACGCATCAGGATGCCCGAGAGCGCGATCAGCCCGACCAGCGCGTTGATACCAAAGGGTTGTTGAAACAGTAACAAGGTCGGCACCACACCCATCAACCCCAGCGGTGAGGTGAGAAACACCATGATCATCGCGGAGATTGAGCGGACCTGCAAAATGATGACCAGCAGCGTCATGGCGATCATGATCGGGAACAGCGGCAACATCGCCGTACCGGCCTTGCCCGACTCCTCGATTGCACCCGCTTGCTCGATCCGATAGCCGTCCGGCAGTTTGTCGATGATCGGCTGGAGTTCCTTCACAATCACACTCGACACATCCGGCGGCTGCAGATCCTCGGCAATGTCACCGCGTACGGTGATGGTCGGCGTACGGTCACGACGGCGCAGGATCGGATCCTCCATGCGTACGTCGACTTGCCCGACCTGCGACAATGGAATCCGCTGACCCGCCGTGCCGACCAGGGTAAAGCCTTCGATTTTGGCGGGATCAAGACGGATATCACCTGCCGCGCGCCCGACCACCTGCACCGAACGAATGTCCTCGCGCACCGCCGTGATCGGTACGCCCGCCAGCAGGAACTGCAGTTGCTGTGCCACCGCGCTTGACGTCAAACCCACGGCCTGCAAACGATCCTGATCCAGCGTGAAATGCAAGGTCGGCGTCAGCGGGCCCCAGTCGGTGTTGACGGTTCTCATCATCGGACTGGCCTGCAACACGTCCTGCACCTGGCCGGCGATTTCGCGAAGTTTCACCGGGTCAGGCCCCATCACTCGATACGCAACCGGAAATGGCGAGTACGGACCAAACACCAGTTGCGTGACCCTGACCCGCGCTTCTGGCGCAAGGCCTTCGGCAGCCGCCTCGCGCAGACGCAACTTGAGGGTTTCACGGGCCTCCTGGCTGTCCGTCAGCACCACGATTTTCGCGAATGACGGATCCGGCAGTTCCGGTGCCATCGCCAGATAAAAGCGCGGCGCACCTTGCCCGATGTAGGCCGTGACGATTTTTGCCTCCGCCTGCTGTTGCAGCCAGGCCTCTATCTTGGCGGTGGTGGCGCTGGTCTGCTCGATGGAGGTTCCATAGGGCATTTGCACTTCAACCAGCACCTCAGGACGGTCCGAGGTCGGGAAAAACTGCTTCTTGACCAGGCCCATGCCGAGGATCGACATCACAAACAAAACGATGACGGTACCGGCCACCAGCCATTTGCGCGCAATGACCTGCGTCAACAGCCGGCGGAAGCGGTTGTAGTGACGGGTGTTATAGATGGCTGCGTGGCCACCTTCGACTGTCTTGATGTTCGGTAGCATCTTCACGCCCAGGTACGGGGTGAAGACGACGGCCACCACCCAGGAGGCAATGAGCGCGATGCCGACAATCCAGAACATGTTGCTGGTGTACTCGCCGGCGGTCGATTGCGCGAAGCCATTGGGCATAAAGCCGATCGCCGTCACCAGGGTACCGGACAGCATCGGCGCCGCCGTATGACTCCAGGCGTATGCGGACGCCTTGATGCGGTCGTAGCCCTCTTCCATTTTCACCACCATCATTTCGATAGCAATGATGGCGTCGTCCACCAGCAGGCCGAGCGCCAGGATCAACGAGCCGAGGGTAATCCGGTCAAAATTCTTCCCCGTAGCCTCCATCACCACAAACACCACGGCCAGCGTCAACGGCACAGCGGCCGCCACCACAACGCCGACACGCCAGCCCATGCTGAGAAAGCACACCAGCATCACCACGAGCAGTGCGACGAAGAACTTGACCATGAACTCGCCGACGGCGGAATCGATATTCACCGCTTGATCGGTGACTTTGGTGAGCGCCATGCCCAGCGGCATACCCTGGTTGATCTTGACCGTCTCCGCATCCAGCGCCTTGCCGAGGTCCAGCCCGTTCCAGCCCTCGCGCATTACGATGCCCAGCAGCAACGCATCTTCACCGTTGTTACGTACGAGAAAGGTTTTGGGATCTTCGTAACCACGTTCGATCGTCGCCACATCAGAGAGCTTGAGCGTGCGTCCCTGGAGCGTAATAGGCGTGTCCCGGATCTTCTGCAGCTTATCGAAGGCGCCATCCAGGCGCAGGAAGACTTCGGGGCCTTGGGTTTCAATGGAACCTGCGGGCGTGAGCACATTCTGATTGTTCAGCGCGGCAAAAATGTCCTGAGGCGATACGCCCAGGGTGGCCAGGCGATCATGGGAAAACGAGATAAAGATACGTTCGGGCTGCTCCCCGATAATATTGACCTTCTTCACACCCGGCACATGCAGCAGGCGCTGGCGCAACGACTCGGCATCGCGCACCAACAGGCGCTGTGGCTCGCCTTTGGCCTTCAGGGCAAACAGGGCGAATGTCACGTCCGAGAATTCGTCGTTGACCATCGGCCCGATGACACCGGCCGGGAGTTTGATCGCCTCGTCATCGAGCTTTTTACGCGCCTGATAGAACTCCTCCTGCACCTGCGACGGCGGCGTGCTATCGAGCAATGACAGCATCGTGAACGCCAGGCCTGGGCGGGTATAGGTTTCCGAGCGGTCGTACCACTTCAGTTCCTGCAGGCGTTTTTCAAGCGGTTCCGCGACCTGATCCTGCATCTCCTGGGCAGTTGCCCCCGGCCACGCGGTGATGACCGTCAACTGCTTGACCGTAAAGGGAGGATCCTCCGCGCGCCCCAGCTGGAAGAACGACAGGATGCCCGCGACGGCAATCAGGAAGATCAAGAACACTGTGATCGAGCGCTCGCGTACGGCGAGCGCCGAAAGGTTGAAGCGACCCTCGCTCATGGATGAGTCCCCGCAACCTTGACGTCACCCTGTTGAGCCAGCCGCACCTCTTCGCCATCCCGCAGCAGGTGTGCGCCCAAAGCTACAACAGGCTCGCCTTCCTTGAGATCGCCTGCGACGCGCGCTGAATCGTCGCTTAAACCCAGGACCTGCACAGGCCGCCAACTCACTTTCGCCGGTGTACCGGCGATGACCCACACACCCGTCCCCTTGCCAGGGTCATAAACCGCCGCGATGGGTACTTGCAACACCGGCCCCTGCGCCGCGCCTTCGGCAATCCTGACCGTGACAGTCGAACCAAGTGGTGCATTCGCCAGTGCGCCTTCCAGCACATACCGCGCCTCGAAGGTGCGAGTCATACGGTCCGCCGAGTCCGACAGCAGCCTGAGCCTTGCGGTAACAGCACCGGTGGTGTTGCCATAAAGTGTCGCTTGCGCGGAAGACCCGGCTGCCGGGCGCACGGTCTCGGGCAGGTGCACGATCGCTTCGCGCTGCCCTGCCCTCGCGAGCCGAACCACTGGCTGCCCCGGACTGACGACTTGCCCAGGCTCAGCGAGCGTCTCCACCACGACGCCGTCGGTATCCGCCACCAGCACCGCATAACCCAAAGCATTGCGCGCCACGTCAGCCTGCGCCTGCGCGGCGCCCAGTTGCGCCCTCGCGGTATCCGCCGCCGCTTTAATCTGGTCATAGGCCGATGCAGAGACCGCGCCTGCTGCGACCAGATCACGGTAGCGCGCTTCGTCATCCGCAGTCTGCTTGGCTCGGGCCCGAGCAGCTGTGACCGACTCTTGCTGTGCCCGCGCCTGTAAACCCAAGTCAATCGGGTCGAGGCGCATGAGCGGCTGGCCACGCTTGACGGTCTGGCCGGTGTCAACCAGACGCTCAAGGATCTTGCCTGACACCCGAAAGCCCAAATCGCCCTGAGTACGGGCAGCGACCACCCCAGTGAAAGAACGCGAGATATCGGAGGAACCCTGAACCGCTGCCGACCTCACCAGAGGGGCTTGCGTGCGCGGATCTTGAGCGGTGGATGAGTCACCACACGCCGTCAGGACGAGAGGCAACAAGCAAGCGGCAATAGGGACAGGTCGAAGCCGGCGCATAGATTCCCTTGATTCAATAATAGGATGGAAATCATATTTTTAGACTTGTGACTATAATTGTCAACGGTCACAATCATGGTGCACCAACTTGAAAGCGGTAAAAATGCTTGTTATCGGCCACTCTTCCCGTGGCTCGATAGTGTCAATTGACAGGCTGTGACCATTAAGTAATATGGTCACAATCAACATTCGATTCAAGGAATCTCAATGCCCTCCCTTCACCCCCTCGCTCTTTTGGTGAGCGCCAGCCTGATAGCAGGTTGCACGGTCGGTCCGGACTATCAGCGTCCTGACGCGCCGCTTTCCGGTGGATATATGGGCCAGGCGGCTGTTGAACAGCGGCCTGGTACGCCGCAGGCGAGTCTTGTCGCGTGGTGGGAAGGCTTCGGTGATCCACAGTTGGCCGACTTCGTCTCTAAAGCCCTTGCGCAGAACCTGGACCTGGCACAAGCGGCGGCGCGAGTCACACAAGCGCGCGCAGGACTGGGCGCCGTCAATGCCGCTTTACTTCCCTCGGGAAATATCAGTGGTCAGGCTGCGCGGTCCTATCAGTCAATCGAGACGCCACTCGGCCAAGTGCTGAATTCAACCCCTGGCTTTGATCGCTACGGAAGTTCCTACGAGCTCAACCTTGATGCGAGCTGGGAGGTGGATGTATTTGGCGGTCTGCGACGCGGACGCGAGGCCGCACTGGCCGAGTACCGGGCCTCCGAGGCTGGCGTTGCCGCCACACGCCTGGCCATCGCTGCGCAGACGGCTGATATCTACATCACGATCCGTGGATTTCAGGCCCGGCTGGACATCGCAAACCGACAAGTCAAAACACAGGAGCAATTGCTGGAAAAAGTCCAACTGCTCTATGGCAAAGGCCTCGCCGCCAGCTATGAGGTTCGCCAAACGGAGGGCGCGCTGTCGCAAGTCCAGGCGACAGTGCCGGCCCTGCAAACCGGCCTGGATGCCGCCATGAACGCGCTCGATGTGATCCTCGGCACACCTCCAGGCACGCATCGAACGCAATTGGCGAGTCAGGGCACGATTCCTCTGGCACCACAACTGAGCGACACTGGAACACCCGCCGATATGCTGCGCCGCCGGCCAGATCTGATTGTGGCTGAGCGCCGCCTCGCGGCCTCCAACGCACGCATCGGTGAGGCCAACGCCGAGTACTACCCGAAGTTTTCACTTAGCGCATTGCTCGGCAGTGCCACGGCCGTATCCGGCGGCAACCTGTTTACCGGCGGTGCCAGCCAGTCGGCAGGCGTCTTGGGCTTGCGCTGGAGACTCTTCGACTTCGGTCGCATAAACGCACAGATTGACCAGGCGAAGGGGCAGGAAGCCGAAGCCCTGGCTGCTTACCGCCAGTCTGTACTACACGCCACGGAGGATGTCGAAAACGCCTTCTCCGCCCTGGTAAATCGGGAAGTTCAGGCAACCACCCTCGCCACAGGGGAGGACGCTCTGACACAGGCACGCCAATCGTCGTTCACCGCCTATGAAAAGGGCACCGCCAGCCTGATCGATGTTCTGCACGCCGACGAGACCCTGTTGCGGGCTTCCGATGCACGCGCACAAGCGCGAACAGAATCGGCTCGGGCGGCGGTCGCAGCATTCAGAGCGCTCGGCGGTGGATGGCAAGCGCCTGAACCTCGGCCTGTGGCGACTCGATAGCCAGCCAAGCCTGCTCTGCCGGCCCCTGGGAATAGCACAAAACGGCGAGTTGCCGAACAACACAACAGCAAGACGCCGGAGAACATTACTATGCAGTCGAACAATAATTCCTGGGTACTCATTACCGGCGCATCAAGCGGATTCGGCAGAGAGTTTGCGCGACAATATGCTGCAGAAGGAAGAGCATTGATCCTGGTTGCGCGCAGGCTGAATGAGCTTGAAGCGCTCGCTGATGAGTTGCGCGCACGTTACGCCGTCGATGTGTTGGTGCAACAGGCGGACCTTTCATCCATTAATGTAATTATCGATTTGCATCGATCCCTGCATGACCGCAACATTGTCGTCGACATACTGATCAACAACGCAGGCTATGGCCTACAGGGCGCATTCCTGGACGAGCCTCTGGAAAGCTCCTTGGCTATGATCGACTTGGATGTCGCCAGCCTGACCGCCATGACTCGTCTCTTTGCTGAAGATATGCGAGCACGGCGCAAAGGGCATGTCTTGATGGTTGCAAGTCTGCTGTCTTACCAAGGCGTTAAAAACTTTGCCGTTTACTCCGCCGCCAAAGCTTATGTGCTGAGATTCTCCGATGCGCTTCATCGTGAACTCAAAGGTGACGGTGTCGTCGTCACTGCGCTGTGTCCAGGCATGTCTGACACCGGCTTTGCATCAAACGCCAAGCAAAAGATCACACCCCTCTTGCGCAGGGTGATGATGCAACCCCAGCCCGTGGTACAAGCAGGAATCCGCGCACTGCAAGCGGGACGAATGAGCGTTGTGCCGGGTTTCGGCAACAAGGCCATCAGCGTCCTGACCTGGGCCACGCCTCGTCGCTTTCATCAGGGGCTGATGGAGCACGTAATGGGCGTCTGAGCGCGTGAAAAAATAGCCTTTCCCAACGGTAAGCGTTGGGAATGTTCTAAACGGCCGGAAGTAATGCGCGACTCCCGGCCGGTGTGTGGAAGCAGCCAATCAGAACCGATAACTGACAGAGGCTCCAAGACCGCTCGCGCTGTTTTTATACTTGGAACTGTATGCGCCCCTGGTCGCAGAGACGTGGTTGATCTGAACACTCTCTTCCCACAGATAAGAGTAGGCGACATCAATCGTGACATTGTCTACCGGGGTCCAGCCTGCGCCGACGCTGAACACTTTCCGGTCGCCCGTAGGAATGCGCGGCCCTCGATCGGTGTTATTGGTGGGCGACTGATCGACCGAGAAGCCGGAACGAAGCACCCAGTGATCATTTAACTTGTACGCCGCGCCGATCGCGTGAGCCCACGTATCATGCCAGTTCTGTTCTTCGGTGACGGAACCTAGCTGAGCATTCAACAAAGGAGGCAACCCTTTGGTCTCGCTGGTCAATTCCTTGAAGCGACTCCACCGCGTCCAGGTACTCCCAGCGTATAGGGTCCAGTCATCATCCAGTTGATGAGTCAACGACATGTCCACGGACTCTGGAGTATCCACCGCCAGCGAAGCGTCATAGCTGCGACCACTCACCCCCAGCACGCTAAAGAGACCGCCAGTGACCTTGGTCTTGGCATCCAGGCGGTAGCTGACCTTGGAATGGTAAGTCATCCCCAGGCGGGTTCGGTCTGTAGCCTGCACCAAAATACCCACGTTGAAACCCAGAGCCGTGTCATCCCCAGTGCTTTTGAGTTTGCCGTCATTGCGGCCGGGGCTCAGCGGATTGGGCACCATCCCGGACAGCTCGCCGCTGATGCGGTTGATGGTAGGACCAAACCCGATCGATACTTTATCGTTAAAGGCATAGCTGACCGTGGGCTGAAACGTAAGGGTCGTGACTTCACTTTTGTTGGCATAGTAACGGCCAGCAAAATCGCTGCCGTAATCGGTCATCAGACCAAACGGCACATAGAACCCCACACCGAATGCCCAATGCTCATCAATAGGCTTGACGTAGTACCCCATCGGTACCGTGGTCACTGGCACCATGTCGCCGTCTTCCTGACCGCCGAATGTACTGCGCGTCTGGCTTATATCCGACTTCGCGAAAAGCGTCGCGCCGCCCACGCTGACCTGCTCGTTTTTCAAGCGAGCCATACCCGCCGGATTACCGAAGACGGTGCTCGCGTCTTCAGCCGAAGAAGAGCGACCGGCAAACCCGGAGCCCATCCCGCTGATGCTTTGTTCGTTTAGCGCAAAACCGCTCGCTAGCACATTAGAAGAAGCAAGCACGACAGCCAGTCCAAGTGGACGCTTGAGCATTTTTTTTTCATTATTAGAACTCTTCTTGATTACCGGAAAGAACCGGTTAGCAGTAGTTTTGTTATGGCTTTCAGTTCGTTTGCATCATGTAAAAGGGCCACCGTCTGTCACGCCCAAAGGACCCGGCGACCGTCACGGAAGTAATAGAGCGGCGCTGAATCATGACAATTCCTCCGAAGCTGAGGCGTCATATTTAGCTATGTGACCATTTATGTCAATGGTCACAAATCAGACAGAAAGAGTTACCACGCAGCACGATGCCGTGGCAGAACCTGGAAAGATATTTTTTAGACCCTCACATGAAAGCTGCGCAGGATACGCAGCCTGGAATCACGGCATGAGGCTGCGCAATATTAAGTTTGAGGTTAGCGTGGGTGCTGTCTCAACGAAGTCGAGATTGTATTGCAGCAGCAAAGGGTTGACGAAAGGCCGCAACGCAAAATGGATGGAATCTACCGTCTCGTCCAATGGAGTTTTGCGTTCAAATTCACCGCTTTCCCGGCCGTCACGCACAATCTGCAATACGAAACGTTTAATCTTTGCGTCGTAATTTTGTGTACTCGGCCAGCTTTCTGACGCCGCAAGAGCGGCAATGTCATAGAGTTTTCGATCGTTAAAGAACAGGCTTGCACCTGTGGAGATCAAGGTCCTGACCAAGCGTCGAAATCGCTCCGTCGACGAAATATCATCGACACTGATGGCATGTTCAACCGCCGCAACGATTTCCACCAGGCAATTTGAGCAGATGGCTTCGCCGATCGCCTGTTTGGAATCGAAGAATTTGTAGATGTAAGCCTTGGAAAATCCGATAGCATTGGCCAGGTCGGAAACCGTGGTTTTGCTGTAACCGTACTGGCTGAAATGCTCGTTGGCCGCCGCGACAATCTGATCTCGAATGTCATGATCGGCTGGGCCACGAACGCCGGGTGAGGAGACTGATGACTGGTTCATGCTCGTAGCTTACGCATCCCCATCAAGGTTGACAACTTGTGACCACTTTGCAATATAGTCACAATGCACTTGCACCACTCAGCGCAGCAACTCGTGTGATTCATCCCTCTTTACGGCCTTAACCGGCCGTTTTTTTCTGGCAAATATATGGATTAAGTCCAAGGGCGATACGAACTGACTAGGCGGAGGATCAACTGCACACCAATTTGACACGGGACCTAATGATAACTGTCGCTTCAACGTCTTTGAGATAAGGCGCATCAATGGGGTGTTCGCCAAGCTCGAATGGGCTGTTCACCCAGCTACTTTTTGGATCTCAGCCACCACATGCTTCACTGCGTCTTCGATCGCACCTTCATTACGGCACATCACCCAGCCATGATCCGCAACCGCCTGCTCGAACATCTCTGTGCATGTAACATGCTCTGCATACTTCTGGATCACTGTACCGCCCAATCCTCGCGACCGTGCAGTTGCCCTTGCCCACGAAATATCCGGCGCGGTGACAACGCCGACATGCACATCCGGTACTCGCACGTCTCGCTCCTGGTTCAACTGGAGAATCTCTGCAAACGAGACGGTGTGTCGAAAAGCAGCATCGGACGGATACCAGCGATCAATCAGGATAATGCTGTCCAACGGCTGCTGAGTCAGCACGTTCCGGGATATCCAGCTGCGACTGTCGGCAAAGCGCTCGCACACAGCCCATTCCAGATCCCGTGAGGGATTTCTGGCAAGTTCATTAACCAGGGCCATGGTTTCCCTTCTGTAGGGATCGCTTTTTCTCTCGCAAAGTCGGATGACTTTCTTGTTGTCCGCCCTCAGTGTTGCCGTTACGGCCTCCAACAGCGTGGTTTTGCCGGTGCCTTTGGGTCCATCCAGAGAAACAAAAAACGGAATATTCATTTGTCACACAGTTATCAGGACAAAGATGACCACTCTAACTGCATTTTCATGCTGCCCACGCACCCATGCACTTTCACAAGTAATTTTCCCACCCCCTAGGTATGCTCCGCGTCTATTGCCGATCACTGATACCGGGATGCCAGCCCAAGTCTGCAGTCTATGGAGCCGTATCCTCTCAAGGACGTTTGAAAAATGAGCACCCCCGCGCTGGACATCAGCAGCCTGACCCCCTTGCCTTACCATCAGCGTGTGGTCGATTACCTGAAAGCCCATGAAGCTGTCGTGTGGGAATGGGCCTCGTCTCTGGGTGTTCAGCAGGAACATGCCCAGGATGTACGCGCGCAGTTGCTAAGAGACACGTATCGCCTGAGCCCAGAGACCCATCCGCAGGCCTATCAGGCGTGTGAGACGGCGCTGCAATGCTTGCAGATCCAGGCGCCCGCGACCCTTTATCAAGCCGGCGATGGCACGATGAATGCCAGCCTGTATTACCTGGCCGGTGAAGTGCACGTGGTGTTCTACGGGCCGGTTCTTGAGCGACTGGACGCTCAGGAGTTACTGGCGCTGCTGGGGCATGAGCTGGCCCATTACCGCTTATGGTCTGAGCACGGTGGCGACTATCTCACCGCCGAGCGGATTCTCAATCACGCCATGGCCGATATGAATACGCCTCCCAGCCTGGAACAGACCGCACGTTTATATAGCCTGCACACTGAAATCTACGCCGACCGAGGCGCGGCCCTGGTGGCTAGCGGACCGACAGCGTCGATTACCTCGCTGGTCAAGATTCACACCGGGATTGTCAGCGTCGATGCCGCCAGTTATCTGAAGCAGGCTCAGGAACTGGATGGTAATGAGGCACAGGTCTCCCAAGGCGTTTCGCACCCGGAGACGTTTCTGCGCTCCCAGGCGGTGGACAACTGGTGGCGGCAGGTGCCGGATACCGACAATTGGCTATATGGCCGGTTGCGTGGGCCGTTGTCGCTCAATCGCTTGGATGTAACCGGCCAAGTCGAGCTGACCGCCCTCACCCGCAGGTTTATCGCCGGCTTCATCGGCACCTCTGTGCTGCAATCGGAGGTGGTGCTCAATCAGGTGCGTGGTTTCTTTCCCGACTGGAAAGACAATGAAGCGACGCTGGACCTGGGCACGCTAAATGCCGAGCTTGTCGACGCGAGCATCCACGAATACCTGCACTTCATCATGCTCGACCTGAGCCTGGTGGACCGCGACCTGCGAGATGAGGCCTTGTTGCACGCGGCGCGCACCGCGAAGAAACTCGGCAGTGCCGACGACTTTATCCGCGTGCTCAAGCGCGATATCAAATTACCCAAACGTGAGCTCGACCCGATCGTTCGCGCGCTCAAAGCGGAGGTCGACACATGGACCCGATAACCCAACCCATCAACTTCACTCAATTGCTGCAGACCCACGATGGCGTCGCCGTCCCCATTGACGATGTGCTGTTCCTGGCGCTGCCGCTACTGCGTCAGGTCGCGCACTTGCATGAACTGGGACGTGTCGCCCAGCTCAGTTATCTCGATGTGCTGCAAGGGCCGGAACGCACACTGCAACTGCGCAATCCCGAGGGCGTTACGCCACGGCTGGCGTTGGAAGCGATCAAGCAGGTGCAACCTAATCCCGAGTCGGCGCTGAATGTCGTCGGCAAGGTCCGCCTGATCCGGGATTCGGAAAGTGGTGTGGCCGTGACCGACCTGCAAGTCCAGGAAGACCCGCATGAGACGATTGATCACCCGGTTTTCCTCACTGACCTGCACAGTTGGGAGCATCGCCTCGGGCACCACGACGAAATCACCGATATTTTCCAGCTCGGCCAATTGCTGGCCTGCCTGGCGTGCGGGTTGGATTTCGCCGATATCAACGACCTCAAGGCCTTTGCCCGTCACCGCCGTAACCTGTTTCAGCTCAACGGTCGGCTCAACCCGGTGCTGGCCAATCTGATCGTCGAAATGACGGAGCTGAACCGCCATGAGCGCTCCAGGGATGTCAGTTCGCTGATTCGACGCCTGGAATCCTGGCGCGAACAGCCGGCCAGCCTGGATGTCGAGCGTGTGTTGGCCCAGGCCAAAGGCCCGGCTTCACGGCGCACCGTGGTGCTGGAGCATCTGCGCAACCGGTTGTTTGACCTTTCACGACGCAACCGCCTGTTGTACTTCAGACCGACACAAGCCAACGTCAACTTGACCGTAGCCAGCGTCCCCTTGGTGATGCGTGTTGAAAGTATCCGGCCCGAAGCCTTGTGCACCTGGCAGCCCACCTTCGGTGGCTTCTCCGAGCAGGTGTTGAGCGGCAAATCGGTTGGCCTGCAACAATGGTTGCGGTTTGAAGACCAAACCTGGTTGCAGGCGTCGCTCGAACGCATCATCCAGGAAACCCGCCGCGACCGCGCAGAGTTCGGTTTCAGCAACCTGCGCCTGGTCGTAGCCTTCATGCGCTGGCACAACCTCAAGGACACGCCGCAAGAGCGCATCGTCACTCCCCTGCTCTGGCTACCGGTGGAACTGAGTCGCAAAAAGGGCGTGCGCGACCAGTTCATGTTGCAGTGCGATGAGACCGAAGCGGAGTTCAACCCGGTACTGCGTCATCAATTGCGTCAGCTCTACAATATCCAGTTGCCGGAAACCGTTGACCTGCAAAAGACCTCCCTGGAAGCCATCCACGCCGATATTGCGCGCCAGATCAAACTGACCGAGCCCGGCGTCGAGTTGCGCCTGCAAAGCAAGCCGCAAATCGAGCTGATCCACCAGAAGGCCGTGCAGCATCTGCAGCACTTCCAGCGCCGTCGTGCCCGCCAGCGCTTGTCGACGCCTTTGGTGAAAGCGGATTTCAGCTACGACCGCGAAGATTTCCGTCCGCTGGGCCTGCAATTGTTCCAGCAGAAGGTCCTGCCCAGCGAGTTGCCGCTGCGCCTGGCCGTAGGCGCCAAACCCGTGCTGCGCAATCAACATCCTCAGATGGTTGCCAGCAGCGCCGAAAACAGCACCTTCGCCATGCCCGAGAACCAGGGGCATCGCTACGCCTGGGACATCGACCTCACCCAGGTAACCCTGGCCAACTTCAACTATCGCAAGATGTCGCTGGTGCGTGACTACGCACAGCTGATCGACGAGCCGGCGCAAAATGAAGCGTTTGACCGGATGTTCTCGATCGAGCCTCGAGACGTCGAAGTACAGTCCTCGGACCCGATCCCGCTGCCCGACCAGTGGAACGTGGTGGCCGGTGACGCGACGCAGAACGCCGCCGTCAGTCTGGCCAGGACCGGTCGTCACTTCATCATTCAAGGGCCTCCGGGCACCGGCAAGTCACAGACCATCACCAACCTGATCGCCGACTATGCCGCGCGGGGCCTGCGGGTGTTGTTTGTGTGTGAAAAGCGCGCGGCGTTGGACGTGGTGTTCCATCGCCTGCAACAGAGTGAACTGGGCGAATTGTGCTGCCTGATTCACGACTCCCAGACGGACAAGAAAGCCTTCGTGGGCAACCTGCGCGAGTGTTATGAGCGCTGGATTGCCGGCGATGCTCAATCGCCGCAGTTGCAAGCACGGCGCGACGCCACACTGGCCACCCTGAGCCAACAACTGGGCCTGATTGAGCGCTTTGAGCAGGCGATGGTCGGGGTGCCGGAGTCCTTGGCCTGCTCGGTGCGTGAGTTGGTCCGTCATGTGATCGAGCTGCCACCCGTTACTGCATCGCTACCGCCCGAAGCCCTGGAGCGCCTTCCCGAATGGCGTCACTGGCAGGCACAACACGAGCTGACCGGCCGGTTGTATCAGGCCATCAAGGAACGCTTCGGCCTCGACAGCTTTGCGCGTCACCCCTTCAGTCGTCTGGCCTCAGGCCTGATCGCCCACGAGCATGCCTACGGCCAGCTCAAGGCGTTTCTGGAGGAAGCCAGTGGGCTGATGGGCAGCGTCGAGTCTTTCCTGGAGTCATCGTCCACCCTGCTGTCCGGTGACACCCACCTGACGGATGCATGCTTGCTGACCCAGGCCGCCGAGCAACTGACCGGGGCCAACCTGGCGGCGCACCTCGACCTGCTGGAGCCTGGTTCAGCGGGTTCCCAAACGCTGCACGCCGAACAGGCCGCCTTGCAGGCACTGATCGTGCAACTGCACAACGCCAGTGAAACCACGCGCCATTGGCGCGAAAAACTTGAGCCTCAAGATACCAAAGCGGCCCTGGAGCAGGTACTGCGCCAGGAAGGTTCACTGCTGCGTTGGTTGCAACCCGCCTGGTGGCGCCTGCGTGGCGAACTTCAACGCCGCTACGACTTCAGTCAGCACGCTATTCGCCCCAGCCTGCGCAGTGTGCTCGACAACCTGGCCGGCGAACACCGCGCCACTGCCGAGCTGCACGTCGAACAGCAACGCCTGCAAAGTCGCTATGGCATCCAGGATATCGACTTGTTCGTGCACAATCTGAACGCCCTGCTACAGCAACTGAGCGCATCACCGTTGTTGCGAAAGTGGGTCGAAGGTCTGCGTGGCAACCCGAGCACCTTGCCCGGTGTACGCCAGGAAGCCAGCCTGCGCCAGCCCATAGCGCGCCTGGACAAGCTGGTTGCCCAGCATTGCGTGTTCGACCCGGCGCCAAGCCTGGCCGAGCTGGCCGAATACCTGCGCGACCTGCGTGAAGAACTCGACGAACTGCCCGACACCCTCCCCCTGCTCAACGAGCTGCACCAGGCCGATCCCGTCTGCCTTGCGGTCGTGCAGCAGTATGCTTTGCCACAGCACGCGCTGGACGGGTTGATTGCCCAGGAAAACCTGACCCGCCTGTACCGCGCCAACCCGCAGTTGGCACGCTTCGATGGCCCGGCCTTGAGCCTGGCCGCGCGTCAGGTCAGCCAGGCTGAAAGTAACCTGCTCAAGAGCAATGCTCACGTGCTCAGCGCTACGCTGCACCAGCGTTTTTTGGAGCATGTAAAGCAATCGGCGATGTCGGTGACACAATTGGACGCGCCGGCCCGCGAGTTCAAGAAAGCCTATGCCAAGGGCCGTCGCGAACTGGAACATGAGCTGGGCAAGACCATGCGCTATCGCTCCATTCGCGAAATGGCCAGTGGCGACAGCGGTCGGGTGATCAACGACCTCAAGCCCATCTGGCTGATGAGCCCGTTGTCGGTGTCCGACACCCTGCCGTTGACCCCAGACCTGTTTGATGTGGTGATTTTTGACGAAGCCAGCCAGATCCCCAGCGAGGAAGCCGTGCCAGCCCTGAGCCGCGCGCAGCAGGTGATTGTGGTGGGTGACGAGATGCAGTTGCCACCGACCAACTTCTTCTCCAGTGCCGGCGACCAGGACGATAACGACCTGATTGCCATGGAGGACGGGGAACAGATCGCAATCAACCTCGATGCCGACAGCCTGCTGAGCCAGGCCGCACGCAACTTGCCGGCGACCCTCCTGGCCTGGCACTACCGCAGCCGGCACGAAGCGTTGATCAGTTTCTCCAACGCAGCGTTCTACGAAGGGCGGCTGATCACCATTCCTGACCGGCGTATCGAGCGCCCTGCCCCAGCCCACGCCGCCCTGGACTCCACCGATGCCCAGGCGGTGATTCAGGGTGCCAACACGCTGCTCGACAGCCCGATCAGCTTTTTGAAGATGAGCGATGGCGTCTACCTCAGCCGCAGCAACCTGGCCGAAGCCCGCTACATCGCCAACCTGGTGCGTGAACTGCTGCAACGCGAGACCGGCCTGAGCCTGGGCATTGTGGCCTTTTCCGAGGCCCAGCAAGGTGCCATCGAGCAAGCCCTGGAAGGCCTGGCCAGCAACGACCCGGCCTTTGCCACACGCCTTGAGCGCGAGTATCTGCGTGAAGATGCCGGGCAGTTCAATGGCCTGTTCGTCAAGAACCTGGAGAACGTCCAGGGTGATGAGCGCGATGTGATCATCCTGAGCATCTGCTACGCGCCGGGACCGAACGGCAAGATGTTGATGAACTTCGGCCCGATCAACCAGCGCGGCGGGGAAAAACGCCTTAACGTGATCTTCAGTCGTGCGCGCAAGCGCATGGCGATTGTCTCCAGCATTGAGTCCGAAGCCATCACCAACACCCACAACGATGGTGCCGCCGCACTGCGTGCGTTCCTGCAGTTCGCCCAGGCCAGTGCCAGCGGGGATGCGCCGCGCTCACAGGGTATCCTCGCCAACCTCAATCCAGGCGCCAAGCAGTCCTTTGCCGTCAGCCTGCCCAAGGACCACCTGCGCAGTGCCCTCGCCGCCGCGTTGCGCAAGCGCGGCCATTCGGTCCAGGAATATGTCGGGCGTTCACAGTTCCGCTGTGACCTGGCGATCAGCGACGCCAGCGGTGAACACTTCAGTCTGGGAGTGCTGCTGGACAGCGACACGTCGGCCGCGGCTGACGTGCGTGAGCGTTACATCTTCCGCCCGACGGTTTTGCGCAGCTTTGGCTGGAAGATCATCGATGTGCTCAGCCATGACTGGTTGCGCGACCCGGAAGACGTGCTCAATAGCATCGAAACACTCCTACGGGGTGAGGAAGCCCCTGCGCTGCCAGAGCCCGAACAGGTAGAGGAAACAGTCGAGATTGAGGCCGAACCACCAATCATCACTGAAGCGACACTCTTGATGCGTGAGTTCACCTTTGGTGAAGGCAACTCCAACAAGTTCTGGCGTATTGGCGTCGCGGAGTCCGAGGTGACGGTGAATTTCGGCCGCATCGGCACCAAGGGCCAGACCCTCATCAAGTCCCTCGACAGCCCTGAACGTGCTTTGCGCGAAGCGGAAAAGCTGATCGCGGAGAAACTGCGCAAAGGGTATCAAGAGCAGGCGGGCTCACTTCTTGATAGCAAGGCCACCGGCCTGTTGAAGGGCTCGGACAAGGAGAATAGATAACGGGGCCTGGCCATCGCCTTCTTGGCCGCATCTCCGACCCTTAGCCCAGAGTGGCGTCTCCTGATCATCACGGGTTTCTGTGGTGGACTTACCACTTTCTCCACATTTTCAGCCGAAACGGTTGCCTTGATTCAGGAAGACAGACTGCGATGGGCGCTCGGCTCTATTTCGTTGCACGTCCTAGGTTAGTTAGCGATGACCGCTGCCGGGCTTCTGTCCTAGCAACTGATTGCGACTCGCTGAAGAGATAGAAATGACAGCTTCTCGATCACCGTTTGATCGCGGTTTATCCTCATGCCCATCGTCTAGAATTGCGACAGTAGTTGCGCAGTGAGTGCACGCTGTCGGGCGACGGTGCAACGGATTATTTATTCCACTAAGAGGTCAGTCTGGCTTCAAAAGCCCTGCTCAGGTAGTTGCGGGTTGTTAATAATTGGGTACGTCAAATTGTCGTCAGTCATTGAGACATAACGCTCAGTGAACTCATGAGCCGTCATAGGACGACCATAGAGGTAGCCTTGGCCCTCTCCGCATAAATAATGCCGCATCAGACTTTCCTGTTCGCGTGTTTCTATGCCTTCCGCAGTGACCTGAAGATTAAAGCCGGCAGCCAGCCTGACAACAGCCTCGATGATGACTTCATCTTTTTTACTACGTTCGACGCCACTGACAAACGAACGGTCAATCTTAAGCCGTGTGACCGGGTAGTCTTTCAGAAGGCTCAAAGAAGCATAGCCTGTGCCAAAATCATCGAACGCAATGCCTACACCCAACGAGCGAAGGTAGCGCAGGGGCTCCATAATTCGCTGTTCGTTTCGCAAAATTATATTTTCTGTAATCTCCAGTTCGAGTGCGCTCGCCGGTAAAGAAAAGTCGTTAAGCGCACTTTCAACCGTTTCAGCAAAGTCGCGCGTCCGAAACTGAGCTGCGAACAAGTTGACGCCGATCCTGAAGCCGTCACAGCCGATATTTCGCCAATGAGCTGCCTGTTCACAGGCTGAGCGCAATATCCACTCGCCCACCGGTACCGCTAGAAGGCCTGCTTCTAGTACAGGTAAAAAAACCGCTGGAGACATGACACCCAGTGTTGGATGGTTCCATCGTATAAGTGCTTCGGCCCCAGTAATCACGCCATCTGCAAGGCGTACCTGGGGCTGGTAGTACAGTTCAAATTCTTTGTTCGCCCATGCCTGACGCATTGATGAGCTGAGCGCTCCTCTCTTTGACGCGGTGTGTCGATGCTCGGAGGTGAACATACGAACAAGGGATCGCCCGTCAGACTTGGCTTGATAGAGCGCCAAATCCGCGTTGCCTAGCATTTGCTCCCCATCGTAATCAGAGCCTGATCTCATCGACACGCCAATACTGGCTCCGATATAAATAGAATTATCTTGAAACTCTATAGGTTCCTCAATAAGTGCGATGAGCGCCAAACCAAGCTCAATCGCTTTGTGCTCATCGGCAATCTCTGCCATGAACACTACAAATTCGTCCCCACCCAGACGGGCCACCATATGACACGTCGGTACGCGTTTGCGAAGACGACTTGAAGTCACCCTGAGGACAAAATCACCAGCCGCGTGGCCTAACGTGTCGTTAACATCCTTGAAGCCATCCAGGTCGATCAGAAGAATTGCCGCTGCTATCTGCGCGTCACACGCCTCCTTAATACGCTGCTTAAGTGTTGATCGATTAGCGAGGCCTGTCAGATGATCGTACTCAGCAGCGTGCTTCAGTAGTTTTTCCGCCGCTACACGTTTTGTGACGTCACGGATGATCGCCCCAACTTGTGCCTCACCGGCTTCAGTCCATTGTGAGAGAGAGAGCTCGATGGGTATTTTATGGCCGTCACGATGCAGGGCCGTCAAGTTGACGGATTTTCCGATGATGCTGGTTGGGCCGCCTGAGACTACCCTCGAAAAACCGGCATGATGCCTGGAGCGCATCTCTTGCGGAATAATGATGTCGAGAGTCTTTCCAACTGCGTCTTCGGATCTATGCCCGAAAATAAGCTCGGCCGAATTATTCCACGAGGTGATTTGATTTTTGCTGTTTGAGCAAATAATGGCATCGGGTGAAGTCGACGTGATATTCATGAACCGAGTGAGGCTATCCTCGTTCTTGAGTTCGAGCCGACGTAACTCCATTTTTTCAATAACGATGACGGCCAAGTCCTTAAGAACACGCTGGTCACGTTCTGAAAATTTCTCTCTTGGCTTATTGTCGATCAGGCATAAGCTACCCAGCATATGCCCCGTGGCCGTTACCAGTGGCGCCCCCGCGTAAAAGCGAATATGGGGAGCTCCGACAACCAGGGCGTTTGATCTAAACCGCTCATCCTGCAATGCATCAAGTATCAAAAAAACGTCACGACCCATGATCGCATAATTACAAAATGAGACGTCACGACCTGTTTCACACGCAGCGAGGCCAACACGTGCTTTGAAGAATTGTCGGTCGCGGTGTACCAAAGAAATCAGGACGATGGGTACATCAAAAATCCGAGATGCCATTTGGACGATCTGATCATATTCGTGCTCAGGTGGCGTATCCATCAGCTCGAAAGCATTCAACATCTGAATGCGCTCTTCATCATTATCACTGACTGGGTAAGTACTCATTTGAGGTTATCGCTAAAAGCTGACCGCACATAGAAAGCGACGCGATTGGTATGGATCGCTGCTACTTCAGCATCGCTGCAAATAAGCCGCAAAAATATGCTCACGTCATGAAAAAAAAAGAAAATTCTGTACATTTCAATACCTGTCCGCAGCGTATCGGCAGCTATTTCGAGCGGCTCATCATCTGTATCGTCAAAAAAACGGATATCTGTAGAAATCTCTTTCAGCGCGCAGGCGTGCGGGATGAGCGCGTATCGGGCCGAGACGCGACGCATCGACTTCATATTCGAACACGATGAGCACCTTGATCCGTTCAAAGTTGCTGAGCATCGAAACAGGCTTCGCCTCAATCGAACCCCTCCCGGCAAGATGGGTCTGCTCTTGTATCACTCTCGGGAATAGATCCAATGTCCACGCAACACAGCCTAGTAGTACTCGCTCGCGGCGGATACGCCGCTCGAGGCGTGCTTTATTTGATCATCGGTATCTTCGCGCTGCTGGCAGCACAGGATTCGACAAAGCCGAAGGACAGCCATAAGAGCCTGGAAGCCTTGCTTGGCCAGCCATTCGGCTATTTTTTGGTTGGGCTTGTGGTGGCAGGTCTGCTCGCTTTTGCTGGTTGGCGCGTCCTGCAAGCGACGCGTGATGTCGATCATCACGGCATAGAACTCAAAGGTTTGGTTATTCGAGCGGGCCTGTTTTCCGCAGGTGTCTTCAACGGTGCTTTAGCGTTTTTTGCACTCGGCCTCCTCATGAGCGGCATTCGAAGCTCGGGCAATTCCGGAGGGCAAACCCAAGATTGGCTGGCGCATCTGTTGTCTTGGGAATACTCGAACGTGTTGGTGTACGTGATCGCCCTCATTCCACTTGGCGTTGGAGTGGCTCACATCATCAAGGGATGGAAAGCGTCATTCGAGAAATACTTTAACGCCGATGAAGACTTCATGCGCTACGTACGGCCAGTGTCTCGGTTCGGTCTCATAGCTCGTGGCGTCGTGTTTATAGAGATTGCGTTACTACTGGCAGTCAGCGGTTCATCCTATCAAGCCATGGACCCACCTGGTATGAAGGAAGCGCTCGACGCGCTCCAGAATCTCCCGGGTGGATGGTTGATTTTGATGGTGATGGCCTTGGGGCTGATTGCTTTCTCGGTTTACAGTTTTTCTGAAGCGTTTTGGCGCACGATAAATATGGATGTGCCAGTCGTACCGAAAACGTAGTTGAAGCCGTTACGACGAGTGTTTTTTTGCACTTCACATCGGTTGGTAGCTAGACGCCACGGCGGCACTATGCAAATCCTGAATAGCCCCAACGCTCGAATGGCGTTAGCATCCTGCCCATTGGGTTTAACGATCAGGGTCGTACTGTGGAAAAGCTAAATCGCCTTCAAAGCGGAATCGAAGGGTTGGATGTCCTGCTCAAGGGCGGACTGGTCGCTGGGGCCTCTTATATCATTCAGGGGCGCCCTGGGTCCGGCAAAACCATTCTGGCCAACCAGCTTGGGTTCCACCATGCGCGCAACGGCGGGCGTGTCTTGGTTGCCACGCTGCTGGCCGAATCCCATGACCGGCTGTTCCAGTTCCTGTCGACCTTGAGCTTCTTTGACGCAGCCCGGGTGGGCGCAGAAATTCAGTTCGTCAGCGCGTTTGACACACTGGAAAACGAAGGTCTTGATGAAGTGGTCAAGCTGCTACGGCGCGAAATCAGCCGGCAGAAGGCAACGGTCTTGGTGGTAGACGGTTTACTCAACGCGCGCTCCAAAGCCGACTCCCCGATCGATACCAAGAAATTCATTTCTGAACTGCAAGGTCACGCCGCCTTTGCCGGTTGCACCGTCCTGTTCCTGACCAGCTCGCGATTGGATGACGGTAGCCCCGAGCACACGATGGTCGACGGTGTAATCGAAATGGGTGAGGCGTTGTTCGGTACGCGTTCGGTCCGGCGTATTCAATTGCGCAAGACCCGAGGCAGCGGCGCGCTGACCGGCCTGCATGAGTGTGAAATCACTGACGACGGCCTGATGGTCTATCCGCGTCTGGAAAGCCTCTATAGCTACCCTTCTTCACACGACGACGCCGACCTCACGCGTATCCCCAGTGGCATCGGGTCGTTGGATGAGATCCTGCATGGCGGCCTGCACCGTTCCAGCGTCACGCTGGTGATGGGGCCATCAGGGATCGGCAAGACCACCCTGGGCCTCAAGTTTCTGGCTGAGTCAACGGTGGAGTCGCCCGGCCTGCATTTTGGTTTCTATGAAAGCCCTCAGCGCTTGCGTCTGAAGGGTGAGTCGTTGGGCATCGATATCAAACAGTTGGAACACAGTGGAGCGCTGACGATCGCCTGGCAACCGACAACCGAAGGTTTGCTCGACGGGCTGGGTGCACGTGTGTTGCGTGTCGTCGAGGAGAAAGGGATCAAGCGTCTGTTCATTGACAGTTTGAGCGGGATGACCCGTGTGTCGAATAACCCCGCGCGCATCACCGACTTTTATAGCGCGCTGATGAATGAGCTGCGTTGCAGGGGCGTCACGGTATTTGCATCCATCGAGGTCCACGACCTTGTCGGCTCCGAGGTCAGCGCGCCGGCCTCTGAACTGTCCAGCATTGCCGACAACCTGATGTTGATGCGCTTCCAGGAAATTCAATCTGAACTTAAGAGGACGCTTTCCATTCTTAAAGTGAGAGACAGCTGCTACGACACCTCATTGCTGGAGGTCGTCATCCGTGACCAAACCGTTGAACTGAGAAAGGTTTTCCGACATGCATCCTCAGTTCTCGCACACTCTGCGCTGCCAGGCTCAGCCTTATAAGTACTTGGGTAGGTTGAATTGACATGTCCACCATCCTTGTCGTCGACGACGAATACTTGATCGCCGATATTCTCGGCTATGCGCTGGAGGATGAAGGATTCATGGTCGTTAAGGCCGGTAATGGTCGCAAAGGCCTTGAAGTGCTGGAGCGCGAGCGGCCAGCGTTGATCATTACCGACTTCATGATGCCCGTTATGGACGGCCTCGAGTTCGCCACGGCCGTACGTGCGCTGCCGTCGCTCAATCACTTGCCTATTATTCTGGTGAGTGGTGCGCAAGCCCATGTCGGCATGGAAAGATCAGACTTGTTTGATGCAGTGCTGGATAAGCCCTTCAAGATTGATTTGATCATCGCCGAAGTACGACGCCTGTTGACACCTGCTTGAATGCCGAACCTTTGGCAGGTGTCGGCGATGCAGCGAAGGCGCCCTCCTCTTGCCTGTGCGTTTATCGGGCTGGATGGGCGCTCCGGTTGATCAAAACTCCGTAATCACAGTGACACCGGCAACTTCGAACCTGTCCATATTCATTAACGCGTCTATGGACCATTTAAGGAAGCCGTATGCGTTAAACGCATACGGCTTCCTTAAACGTCATAATCCCCTGTTTCCTGGCGTGTTAATCTCGCACCACCACGAATAGACATTGATCGTCACTCGACGATGACCAGAACCAGGAAAGAACATGCCGAAACTCTCTCACTCAGCCTTGCGCCGCAAATTCCGTGAATTGCTAGCCACCCCAGCGTGCGTTGAAACCGCCTCCGTATTCGACCCAATGTCGGCGCGTATCGCCGCCGACCTGGGTTTCGAAGTCGGCATCCTCGGGGGCTCGGTCGCTTCGTTGCAGGTACTGGCCGCACCCGATTTCGCGCTGATCACCCTGAGTGAGTTCGTTGAACAGGCCACCCGCATCGGTCGCGTGGCCCAGTTGCCGTTCATCGCCGACGCTGACCACGGCTATGGTAACGCGCTGAACGTAATGCGTACTGTCGAAGAACTTGAGCGCGCCGGTGTGGCCGCGTTGACGATTGAAGACACGTTGCTGCCGGCGCAATTCGGGCGTAAGTCCACTGACCTGATCTCCATTGAAGAAGGCATCGGCAAGGTGCGGGCTGCGCTGGAGGCACGGGTTGATCCAGAGCTGTCGATCATTGCCCGAACCAACGCGGGCGTGTTGCCGACCGAAGCGGTTATCGAGCGGACCCTGGCTTATCAGAAAGCCGGTGCCGATGGGATTTGCATGGTGGGTGTCAGTGACTTCGAACACCTGGAAAAGATCGCCGAGAACCTCACCGTACCTCTGATGCTGGTAACCTACGCCAATCCCAAACTCAACGATGCCCAGCGTCTGGCGAGCCTGGGTGTACGCGTAGTGGTGGCCGGTCACGGCGCTTACTTTGCAGCGATCAAGGCTACCTACGACAGCCTTCGTGCCCAACGCCAACTGACTCACAGTACGTCAAACCTCAGTGCCACCGAGCTGACGCACACCTACACGCTGCCGGAAAGCTATGTGGCGTGGGCGGAAGAGTTCATGGACGTCAAAGAGTAATCCCCAAGCCGGAACGAGGGGGTTCCCCTCCTCCCTCTTCACAGGGTTACCGCTATCAGCCCACCCAGCCCACCGCGGTCTTCGGAATCACTTCCGACTCATCCAGCTTCGACGCAAACATGCTCACGGCCTCCACCGCGTCGCTGGTGCTGGTGCGAATCTGCAGGATGACCGAGCCCGCCTGATCAGCCAGGTTGACACCGCGTTGGGCGCCTTCCTGGGTGGCGTTCATGCTGGTGACGGCGTCGCGGGTTTCCGCGAGGATCATGCCGATCATCTCGGCGATTTCCGCCGTGGAACGGCTGGTGCGCCCGGCCAGTTGCCGCACTTCATCGGCCACTACCGCAAAGCCACGCCCTTGATCGCCCGCACGCGCCGCCTCAATAGCAGCGTTCAGCGCCAACAAGTTGGTCTGGTCGGCGATACCGCGAATGGTGTTGACGATAGCGGTGATCTGCTCCGAACGATCGCCCAGTTGCCCGACCAGTCGCGCAGAGGCGCCAATGTTGTCGGCGATGCGGCGCATCTCACTGGCGGTCTCCTGGATCACCTGGGTGCCATGTTCGGCAAAACGCTCGGTCTCGGACGAGATATGGTAGGCACGTGAAGCGCCACGGGAGTCTTCCTCGAACTTCTCAACACGCTCGGTGATATCGCTGGCGAACTTGACGATCTTGGTCAACTTGCCGTCGCCATCGTAAACCGGGTTGTAACTGGCCTCCAGCCATACCACCCGGCCATGTTTGCCCAGGCGCTTGAATTGCCCGGTGAAAAATTCGCCATTGTTCAGGCGCCCCCAGAAGTCGGCATATTCACCGCTGTTGACCAGGGTCGGTTCGCAAAACAGGCGGTGGTGTTTGCCTTTGAGTTCCGCCAGCGAATAACCCATCACGCTCAAGAAGTTGGCGTTCGCGTCCAATACGTTGCCGCCGAGGTCAAACTCGATCACGGCCATCGCCCGGTCCAGCGCGACCAGTTTGCTGGAAGCGGCCGCTTCCTGTTCCACTTTGGCGGTGACGTCCAAGGCGTACTTGACCACTTTCAGTACCTGGCCGCGTTCATCCAGGACCGGGTTGTAGCTCGCTTCCAGCCAGACCGTCTTGCCGTTGGCATCGACCCGCTTGAAGGTGCCTGACACAAATTTGCCCGCCTTCAAATCACTCCAGAATTGGCTGTAGGCCGAACTGCTGGTCAGCGCCGGCAAGCAAAAGTCGCGGTGGGATTTGCCGCTCAATTGAGCAGCGCTGTAGCCCATAGTCTTGAGAAAGTTATCATTGGCCAGCAGCACCTTGCCATTGAGGTCAAATTCGACCACGGCCATGGAGCGTTCCAGTGCGACGATCAGTCCTTTGTACTCGGTGGATTCGGCCTTCCTGGCCGCCAGTTCTGTTTTGAGTGCTTTATTGAACATGACGTACCCTCAGCCGTGCGGAAAACTGATTTCTTTATTGGCTATCGGCTGCGTAATACGCGACTTGACGGGGAAAAAAAATTTATTTTCTGGCGCCAGATTATTGCTGGAGCCCCCGTCATTCAGGGCTTTGCGTCGAGCAGTGCCAGTGTGCTGTTCCGCCGCTGGGCGTAGTTTGCCCCTGCTGTCGTTTTCGAGGACCATGGGCGCCTTTCTGAACCTGCCAACGCGAGGCGCCCATGGCCAACCACGACCTGCACTACACCCCTGATCCAGATGCCGACTCGATTTCATCGGATGTGATCGGCTTCAACGGCATACTGGTGTCCACCCAGATCCCGACCCGCGCTGATGGCAGCCTGGAACTGGGCGACATCACCCTGCAAAGCGAATGCACGCTAGAAGCCTTGAAGGTCGCGCTGGAAAAGGCTGGCAGCTCGATGGACCGGGTGATGCACTTGACCATCTACCTCACCGACATGGCCGATCGCGCCGCTTTTAATGAAGTCTACAAACGCTTCTTCGCCAAGCCCTGGCCCGTGCGCGCGGCGGTGGGTGTGGCGGCGTTGGCGGTAGAAGGCATGCGTGTGGAAGTCACCGCGATGGCTGCCAAGGCCTAAGCCGCACTCGGTCAACAATGTGGGAGCAAGCAAGCCCGCTCCCACAGTTCATTGGGTTTGCCCCCTCAAAGCATGGGGAGCACCGGCGGTCGGCCCTGCGGTAGGTGCCTGCCCAGCGTTTCACAGCTACAATGCGCGCCTCAACCGTGACAAGCCTGACTAAAAAACTATGTCCTTGCCCAAGCATCACCTCGAATTGCTCAGCCCTGCCCGCGATGTCGCTATCGCGCGCGAGGCCATCCTGCATGGCGCCGACGCCATCTACATCGGCGGCCCGAGCTTCGGCGCGCGCCATAACGCCTGTAACGAAGTGAGCGATATCGCTTCCCTGGTGGAGTTCGCACGCCGCTACCACGCGCGCGTGTTCACCACCATCAACACCATCCTGCATGACAACGAACTGGAACCCGCGCGCAAGCTGATCCATCAGCTCTACGACGCCGGCGTCGATGCGTTGATCGTGCAAGACCTGGGCGTGATGGAACTGGATATTCCGCCCATCGAGCTGCACGCCAGCACCCAGACCGACATTCGTACCCTCGGCCGCGCCAAGTTCCTCGACCAGGCTGGTTTCTCGCAGCTGGTATTGGCCCGTGAGCTGAACCTGCAGGAAATCCGCGCCATCGCTGATGAAACCGATGCGGCCATTGAGTTCTTTATCCACGGCGCCCTGTGCGTAGCGTTCTCTGGGCAGTGCAACATTTCCCACGCGCAAAATGGCCGCAGCGCCAACCGTGGCGACTGCTCCCAGGCCTGCCGCCTGCCATACACCTTGAAGGATGACCAGGGCCGCGTCGTGGCTTTTGAAAAGCACCTGCTGTCGATGAAAGACAACAACCAGAGCGCCAACCTGCGCGCCCTGGTCGAAGCCGGCGTGCGCTCGTTCAAGATCGAAGGCCGCTACAAAGACATGGGCTATGTGAAGAATATCACCGCCTATTACCGCCAGCGCCTCGACGAGATTCTTGAAGACCGCCCGGACCTGGCTCGCGCTTCCAGCGGCCGTACGGCGCATTTCTTCCTGCCCGACCCGGAAAAAACCTTCCACCGTGGCAGCACCGACTATTTCGTCAGCGACCGCAAGATCGACATCGGCGCCTTCGACACCCCGACGTTTACCGGCTTGCCGGTGGGTGTGGTGGAAAAAGCCGGCAAGCGCGACTTGCAGGTTGTTACCCATGAGCCATTGTCCAACGGCGACGGTCTCAATGTGCTCGTCAAGCGTGAAGTCGTGGGTTTCCGCGCCAACATCGCCGAGCCTAAAGGCGAGTTCGAGGAAGACGGCGAGAAACGCTACCGCTATCGCGTCGAGCCGAATGAAATGCCGGCCGGCCTGCATCAACTACGCTCGAACCATCCACTGAACCGCAACCTGGATCATAACTGGCAGCAGGCCTTGCAAAAGACCTCTGCCGAGCGCCGTATCGGCCTGGCGTGGGCCGCTCGCCTGCGTGAAGACCAACTGGAAGTCACCGCCACCAGCGAAGAAGGCATCAGTGCCAGCGTCACCCTGCCCGGCCCGTTCGGCGTGGCCAACAAGCCGGAACAGGCGCTGGACACCCTGCGCGACCTGCTCGGCCAGTTGGGCACTACTGAATACCACGCGACGGACGTCCAGCTGGATGCACCGCAAGCGTTCTTCATCCCCAACTCACAGCTCAAGGCGCTGCGCCGCGAAGTGATTGAAGCGCTGACCGCCGCCCGCATCGCCGCTCACCCGCGCGGTGGCCGCAAAGCCGAGACCTCGCCGCCGCCGGTGTACCCGGAAGCACACCTGTCGTTCCTGGCCAACGTCTACAACCAGAAAGCCCGCGACTTCTACCACCGTCACGGTGTGAAGCTGATCGACGCCGCCTTCGAAGCCCACGAAGAAACCGGCGAAGTGCCGGTGATGATCACCAAGCACTGCCTGCGTTTCTCGTTCAACCTGTGCCCTAAACAGGCCAAGGGTGTCACCGGCGTGAAGACCAAGGTAGCGCCGATGCAGTTGATCCATGGCGATGAAGTGCTCACCTTGAAGTTCGACTGCAAGCCGTGCGAGATGCACGTGGTGGGCAAGATCAAGGGGCATATCCTTGGCTTGCCGCAACCGGGCAGCGCGGTGGAGCATTTCAACCCGCAAAACATCATCTTTCAGGGCACGCACTAACCCTGTGGGAGCGGGGCCACCACCAGCCCCGCTGCAACCCCGCAGCCGCCAGCAGAATCGCCGCTACCCCCAGCCATTGCAGCCAGCCGAGGCGATGCCCGAAGGCAATCCAGTCGACGAAGATCGCCGCGATCGGGTAGATAAACGACAGTGCTCCGGTGATGGCCGTCGGCAACTTCTGGATCGCGCCATACAACAACACATACATCAAACCAGTGTGCACCACGCCAAGCGTTACCAGTGCGGCCCAGGCGTTTGGCGCAGTTGGCAGGCCGTTCCAGGGCACCAAAGGCGCCAGCAGCACCGCCCCGGTTGCAACTTGGATCAACGCCATCAAATGCGGCGGTACGTCTTTCAAACGCTTGATGATCAACGCTGCAATCGCATACAAAAACGCTGCGCCCAACGCTAGCGCGATCCCCGCCAGGTAATCCCCGCCGCTGCTCTGCTGATCGCCATGGGCGGTAACAATCGCCAACATCCCGAGAAACGCCACGCTCAGCCACGCGAGCTTCTGCACGGTGATTTTTTCACCCAGGAACACCGCCGCCAACATCACCAACATGAACGGCTGCACGTTGTACACCGCCGTACTGATGGCAATTGACGCGTGGGAATAGGACTCAAACAGCAACAACCAATTACCGACAATCGCCACCCCACTGAGCATCGCCAGCCCGACCTTGGCCCAACTGAGCAGGTCCAGACGCAAGTACCCGAGCATCGCGCACACCAGCAACAGTGTCAGCCCGCCGATCACGCAGCGCCAGAACACCACTTCGATCACCGACACGCCAGAGACCAATACAAACCAGCCAATGGTCCCCGAGATCAGCATGGCGGCGACCATTTCCCACGACCCGCGACGAATGGATGTGTCCATGATTAAGGCTCCTCAAGTGAGGCTCAATTATGGCAATCTGCTTGAGAGCGGCTCCAGTGACTAAAATAGGTCAAACACCTGGATGACCTTTACTTATTAGGCGGATCCCATGATTGACACCATCGACCAGCAACTGATCGCCGCTTTGATGGACGACTCACGCTTGTCGCTCAAGGCCCTGGCCGGCATTACCGGGCTGTCCTCGCCCAGTGTTGGCGAGCGTTTGCGGCGTCTTGAAGAGCGCGGCGTGTTGACCCACTACACCGTGGATATCGACCCCAAGCATTTTGGCTACCTGTTGCAGGCCATCGTGCGTATCCGCCCGTTACCCGGCAAATTGCAGGAGGTGGAGCGCCAGATCCAGGCGATCCCCGAGTTCACGGAGTGCGACAAGGTCACGGGCGAGGATTGTTTTATTGCGCGGCTGCATGTTCGCACCATGGATCATCTGGACAGTTTGCTTGACCGGCTTAACGCGTATGCCGAAACCAACACGGCGATCGTCAAGAAGACCCCGGTGAAACGGCGATTGCCGCCACTGGGGGATTAACGGGGCAGCTCCCACAATTAGAACTGTTTCGTTTATTCGTGCAGTATTTTTGCTGCTGCCAATAAGCCTCGGAACTTACGATAACGCGCATCCAGCACTGACCGTTGATTTGCATCTGGCAAATACCTCGCCTTCACGGGCATCCCTGCCTGCAACAACGCCTCCCCCTGCCCAATCGCCAGGAACCCCAGCTTCGCCGCGCCGATACACGCACTCAACTCACTGCCGTGCAAGGTGAAGATTTCTCGCTGCAGGATATTCGCCAGCAACTGCGCCCAGTATTCACTGCGCGCCCCGCCCCCCACCAGGGCGCATGCACCCACATTCGCACCCGCCGATTGCACGGCGTGCAAGGCATCGAGCAAACCGAAGCCCACACCCTCCATCACCGCGTAGCCGAGCATGGCGGGCGTGCAGTCATGGCCCAGGCTCATGAATCCACCCCGCAGCAACGGATCGTTATGGGGGGTACGTTCACCGGCGAGGTACGGTAGAAACAGCGGTGTGTTCAAAGGCACAGGCTGCCCTATTGGCAACTGCAGTTGCACCTGGCCCAACAACGTTTGCTCATCCGCCGTGCCGGTCAGCCGCGTCACCCAGCGCAAGCAACTGGCACCGGCCAGCATCGCGCCCATGGTGTACCAACGGTTGGGTAACGCATGGCAGAAGCTGTGCACGGCACTGGCCGGGTTGCCGGCAGCGTGGGCAGTGATTGCGACAATCGCCGCGCTGGTGCCGAGGGTGATGAAGCCATCGCCTGCGTTGATCGCACCGATACCCACGGCGGCCACCGGGTTATCGCCACCGCCGCCCGCAATCACTACGTCAGTCGACAGCCCCAGCTCGGTCGCCGTCAACCCCGCACTCGCGGCGCCGCCTTCGACCAACCTGGGCATCTGTTCCGGCCCAAGGCCCGTAGCGCGCAGCATCGGGGCGAACCACTCACGCTGTGCCACATCCAGCCACAACGTCCCGGCAGCGTCGGACATCTCGCTGATACGCTCGCCACTCAGGCGCAAACGCAGGTAGTCCTTGGGTGATAACACGCAGTCGATGGCTTTGAATACCTCAGGCTCATGCTGTTGCAACCACAGCACTTTCGGCGCCGTGAGCCCGGCCATGGGCAGGCTGCCCGTGACGTCGGCAAACCCCGCCCCCAACTGTTCAGCCTCAGCGATCGCGCGGGAATCGTCCCACAGGATGGCGGGATACAACACGCGGTTGTCATCCCCCAACAACACAGCACCGTGCATTTGCCCGGACAGGCCGATACACGCCACACGCGCAAACGCCTCGTGCGCACGCAGTTGCCCCAACGCCTTAACACACGCCTGCCACCAATCTTCCGGCGCTTGCTCGGACCAGCCGCAGTGGCGCCGCGACACACTCAAACGCACGCCAGCGTGGGCCAGCACCCTACCGTCAAGGTCCATCAGGATGGCCTTGAGTTCAGAGGTGCCGAGGTCTATTCCGAGGGAAACAGGCAGGTTCATACGTAATTGTCCAATCAACTACCGCCACATGAGTCACGCAATTGCAGGGTTGGCGCCAGGCGCACGCGCTGGGGCGGTGCCGTGGGCGAAGCCATGCGCTGCAACAACAGGCCGACAGCGCGAGCGCCGAGTGCCTTGACCGGTTGAGCGATCAAGGTCAGGCGCGGCACAAAAAAGTCCGCCCAGTCAAAATCATCAAAGCCGACCAAGGCCATCTGCCCCGGCACGGCGATATGTGCGTCACGCAGCGCGTGCATGGCACCAAGGGTCATCAGGTTGTTGCCGGCCATGATTGCCGTGGGCGGCGCGGCCAGGCCCAGCAACTGCGCCGTGGCCAGGCGTGCCGGCTCGGTGTTGGAGCCGCCATTGACCAACAGTTGTGGATCAAACGCCAGCCCCGCCACGTGCAACGCTGCGCGGTAACCGGCCACTCGCTCATCGGTGGTGCTGAACCCCTCGCGCCCGGCGATAAAGCCAATGCGGCGGTGACCATGGGCGATCAAATGTTCAATAAGGGCCTGGGTGGGCTCGGCGTTGTCCACCCCGACCTGGTCAAACTGCTCGCTCATCATGCGGTCCACCAGCACCGCTGGAATCTCGTTGGCCCGCAGGTATTCCAGCGCTTTTGAGCCGCTCGAGGGGGCCAGCACAATCCCGTCGACCCGCCGATGATGCAGCGCCGTGACCACCCGCAGCTCCTGCTCCGGGTCGTCGTGGGTGTCGACAAACAGCATCATGTAACCGTGCTTGGCGCATTCGGTTTCAATCGCGTGCACCGTTTCACTGAAGTAATGGTTGGACAGCGCCGAGATCGCCACGCCAATCGTGCTGGTACTTGACCGGGCCAGCGAGCGCGCCAGGGTGTTGGGGATGTACCCCAGCGCCTGGATAGCCTGCTGCACCGCCTGCACCGTGGCCGGGCTGACCTTGCGGGTACCGTTCAACACATGGGACACCGTTGATGTCGACACCCCCGCCCTGCTTGCGACGTCATCCATGGTGACCACGGCGCTGTTCCTCTCACTGATTCAACGTTTACTCGACCAACCGCTGTACGTACCGATGTTGTCACGGGTGATCAGTTTTGGCGTGAGCAGGGTAACCGCTTCGGCTGGGGCTTTGTCGTTGAGAATGTCATTGCCCACGTCCACCGCTGTCTGCGCCATGACCCAAGGGTCCTGGCTGGCGGACGCCTGGATTTGCGTGTCGGTCTTCAGCGCATTTTCGATATCCGGCGCGCCGTCCACCGAGGTAATAACGATGCCGCTGCGCTTGAGCTGCTTGGCCGCCAGGTCGCTGCCGATGGCTTGCGGGTCGTTGATCGCGAACAGACCGTCGATTTTCGGGAAGCGTGTCAGGTAACCCTGCATGGCGTTCAAGCCGCCTTCACGGGAGCCCTTGGCGTCCTGGTCATCGGACAGCACCTTGATCTGCGGCGCGCTGGCGAGTGCCGCCTTGCACCCTTTGACGCGGTCGGTCACGGCAGTGACTTGCGGGCCGTTCTGGATGATCACATTGCCCTTGCCGCTGAGCTTATCCACCAGGTACTGGCAGGCCAGCTTGCCGGCCTCGACGTTGTCGGTCTGCACGGTGGCGTTCACGCCCTTGGCGTCGACATCCACGGCGACCACGACAATGCCCGCGTCGCGGGCTTTTTTGATGGCCGAGGCCATGGCGGACGGGTCTACCGCGTTGATCAGGATCAGGTCGACCTTGGACGAGATAAAGTTGTCGATCTGCGAAAACTGCTTGCTCAAGTCATAGTCGGCCGACACCGAGGTCACCTTGACGTTGGGGTTTAACGCCTTGGCCCGCGCGGTGGCGCCATCGGCCAGGGTCACGAAATACGGGTTGCCCAGCGAGCCCATGCTGATGCCGAGGGCTTTGAGTTCGCGCGCTTCGACGGCTTGGGACATCAAGGCAGCCAAGGCAATAACGGGAAAGATACGTTTGACGTTCATGCGGGTCTCTCTTGTGATTGTTGTATGAGTGAAATCAGGTCCGAGCACCGGACTGGCGATAACGATCCAGCGCGACTGCGCCAATGATCACGATGCCCTTGATGATGTACTGCCAGATATCCGACACGCCCAGCAGCACCAGGCCGTTGGTGAGTACCGCGATAATCAGCGCACCAATCAGCGTGCCGCCGATGGTGCCGACGCCGCCGGTAAAGCTGGTGCCACCGAGGATCACCGCGGCAATCGCGTCCAGCTCATAGGATTGTCCCAGTTGCAGGCCGTTGGCCGCGAACAGACGCGAAGCGCTCATCACCGCGCCCAGCCCGGCCAACGCACCGGACATGGCGTAGACGAATAGCAGCACCTTCCACACCTTGATCCCCGACAATCGCGCCGCTTCCGGGTTACCGCCCACCGAGTAGATCTGCACGCCCATCACCGTCCGGCGCAGGATGAACCACGACAGCGCTACCACCGCGACGGCAATGATCACCAGCCAGGGCACGCCGAGCACCGAGTCATTGCCGATAAACGCAAACGGCAGGTCGGGGTTGAAAACGGTCTTGTCATCGGCCAGCAGGCGCGCCAAACCGCGCATGGCGGTGAGTGCGCCGAGGGTGACGATAAACGGCGGCAGGCGCATAAAGGCGATCAATCCGCCGTTGACCAGGCCCAGCAACAGCCCGAAGCCAATACCGGCAGCAATCCCGAACATGCCGAACTGCGGCGACATCGACGCTTGCAACGCCACCACCGCCGACGCGGCCAGGATCGCGCCCACCGACAGGTCGATACCCGCCGTGAGGATCACAAAGGTCATGCCGGCCGCCAGCACCACGTTCACTGAGGCCTGCTGAGAGATGATCGACAGGTTCTGCACTGTCAGGAAGTTCTCGCTGGCCAGGGCAAAGCCCACCAACAACAGGATCAGTACCGGCAACATGCCGACGGTGCGCATCAACTCGCGTGCGCGTTCAGCTTTACCTATCGTTGCAACGTTCAATTCAGCCATGGGCAACCACCTGATCGCCACCGGTGGCGAGGTCAATAATACGTTCTTGGGAAATAACCTGGCCCGACGCCCCGCCGACTTCAGCCACCAACTGGCCTTCGCGCATGATCAGCACGCGGTCGCAGGTGCCGATGATTTCCGGCAACTCGCTGGAAATCACCACAATGCCGACACCGGCTTGCGCCAGTTGATTGATGATGCGGTAGATCTCGGACTTGGAACCGATGTCCACGCCGCGTGTGGGTTCGTCGAGGATCAGCACATGCGGCTTGACCTCCAACAGCCGCGCCAGCAGCACCTTTTGCTGATTGCCGCCGGACAGCGCACCGACATTGACCTTGCCCGACGCCACGCGAATCGACAGTGACTTGATCGCGTCCCTGGCGCGCTGCGCCGCGTGGCCACGATCGAGCACACCACCGGCATGGGCATCCGGTACGCAGGCGCAGACATTGATGTTGTCGGCCACGCTCATGTCCAGGAACAGGCCCTGAGCCTTGCGGTCTTCGGTGAGGTAAACGACGCCGGCGCGGATCGCATCCGCCGGGGTGCGCAGTTGGGTGATGGTCTTGCCGACCACTTCCAAGGTACCGGAGGTGCGTGGGTCGGCGGCAAAGATCAGCCGTGCCAGTTCGGTGCGCCCTGCCCCGACCAGGCCGGCAATCCCGAGCACTTCGCCGGCATGCAGGTCGAAACTACAGTTGCGCACGCGTTTGCCATCAGCCATGTCGCGCACGCGCATCACCACGTTGCCGGGGTTATACGCGGCGTGTTCCTTCTTGTAGAACCCCGACAGGTCGCGGCCCACCATCATTTTCACGAGCACGTCGGCCGACAGCGCCTCGCGGGTCAGCTCGCCGATGTATTGTCCGTCACGCAGCACCGAGACGCGGTCCGACAGCTCGTAGATCTCGGCCATGCGGTGGCTGATATAGATGATCGCCAAACCTTGGCTGCGCAACTGTTTGATCAGCGCGAACAAACGATCGGTCTCGCGGGACGACAAGGGTGTGGTGGGTTCGTCCATCACCAGGATCTTGGCGTGGCCATGCAAGGCGCGGGCGATTTCCACCAGTTGGCGCTCGGCAATCGACAGGCTGCTGACCCGCGTTGACGGGGTGAACTCCGCGCCAAGGCGTTGCAGCACTTCGATGCACCCGGCCTCCATGCCTTTGCGGTCGATGGTCCAGCCACGCCGCAGCTCGCGACCCAGGTAGATGTTCTCGGCCACGCTCAGGTTCGGGCACAGGCTCAGTTCCTGATAGATCACGGCGATGCCGAGGGCTTTGGCGGTGGCGGGGTCGAAGGTGGGGATGGGCTGGCCGGCAATGCGGATTTCACCGCCGGGGTCGGCTTGATAGGCGCCGGAAAGGATTTTCATCAAGGTGGATTTGCCGGCGCCGTTCTCCCCCATCAAGGCGTGGATTTCGCCGGGGTAGACCTTCAGGCCGACATTCTTGAGCACGCGCAGACCATTGAAGGTTTTGCTGATGCCCTGCATCTCAAGCAAGGGTTCAAGGCTCATGAATGAGCTCCTGGGATTATTATTTTTGTAATCGAGTGGGTCGACTCTAATGCAGATACATTTTCTTACGCAAGCGCTTGCGTTGACCGTTTGTCGACAGGTGAAACGTTTCATCACGCTTAAGTTCAGAAAGCGTCGGCTTTGGTGCAGAGGTATCCATTCGAAGGTATTTCCTCCTCAATCAGCCATCAAAACGCCACAATTCTGCTATTGTCCAAGGACCTCATCTCCTCCTCGTCGCCGCCAAGCGATCTGCTGTGAGCATGCACTGCGCCATCGCCGATTGACGATGGCGGGCCTGGACACCACGGAACGCCCTGCGATGGACACACCGCTCCCCGAACAGCCGCAATCGCGCGCCGAAAAAATCGTCGAGTTCAAACGCCAGAAAACCCTGCTCAAGACCGGCGCACTGCAAGACGCCATCTTCAACAGCGCCTATTTCTCGAGCATCGCCACCGATGAGAAAGGCGTGATCCAAATCTTCAATGTAGGCGCCGAACGCATGCTCGGCTATGCCGCCGCCGATGTGGTCAACCGCATCACCCCCGCCGATATCTCCGACCCCATCGAACTGGTCACCCGCGCTGCCGCGCTCAGCCAGGAACTGGATACGCCGATCACGCCGGGGTTCGAAGCGCTGGTGTTCAAGGCCTCCCGGGGTATAGAAGACATCTACGAGCTGACCTATATCCGCAAGGATGGCAGTCGCCTGTCGGCCATGGTGTCGGTGACCGCCTTGCGTAACCGGCATGACACGATCATCGGTTACCTGCTGATCGGCACCGACAACACCGCGCGCAAGCAGGAAGAAGCCGAACGCAAAGGCTTCGAGCGTGCCCTGGAAGAGAAGAACCTGGAGCTGGAGCACGCCAGCCACATGAAGTCCGAGTTCCTCGCCACCATGTCCCACGAACTGCGCACGCCGCTGAATGCCGTGATCGGTTTTTCCGAGGCGCTCAAGGACGGGCTGGTCGGGGAAATGAGCGAGACCCAGCGCGAGTACATCGGTGATATCTTCACCAGCGGCCAGCATTTGCTGTCATTGATCAACGACATTCTCGACCTGTCCAAGGTCGAGGCCGGCATGATGGAGCTGGAACTGGAGAGCGCGGAGCTTTCCAGCTTGTTGGCCAACAGCCTGTTGATCGTGCGGGAAAAGGCCGCGCTGCAACGTATTCAACTGAAGCTGGAAAGCCCTGAAGACTTCGGCTGTCTGGAACTGGACCTGCGCAAGACCAAGCAGATCGTCTACAACCTCCTGGCCAATGCGGTGAAGTTCAGCGAGCACGGCAGCTCAGTGACGCTGATGGTGCGCCAGGTGGCCCGCGAGCAGGTCGGGCAGATTCCCGGCGAATGGCCGGTGTACCGCTTCGACTTGCCCGACAGTGCGCATCAACAGTTCCTCGAGTTGAGCGTCAGCGATACCGGGATTGGTATAGCTGAAGGCGACATGGGCAAGCTGTTCAAGGCGTTCAGCCAGATCGACAGCAGCCTGGCGCGCAAATTCGAAGGCACCGGCCTGGGGCTGGCGATGGTCAAGCAGCTGACGGATTTGCACGGCGGCAGTGTAGCCGTGGCCAGCCGTGAAGGCTGTGGCGCGCGGTTTGTCGCGTGGTTGCCGCTGCATCGCACGCCGGAGGCAGCATGGCCGAGATCCTGATCATTGAAGACAATGAAGCCAATATGCGCCTGGCGCGCCTGTTGTTAGTGAATGCCAGCCACACGGTGCTGTGGGCACCCGATGCCGAAACCGGCCTGACCCTGGCCCGCGAACAACAGCCGGCGTTGATCCTGATGGACATCCAACTGCCCGGCATGGACGGCCTGGCGGCCACTGCGCTGCTCAAGCAAGACCCGCTGACCGCACACATCCCGGTGATCGCCTTGACGGCCATGGCGATGAAAGAAGACCGCGAAAAGACCCGGCTCGCCGGTTGTGACGCCTACATCACCAAGCCGTTGCGTTACAAAGAGCTGTACCAAGTGATCGACACCTTGCTGCAAACGCCCAACAGCCCCCTCACATGAGTCCGCTCCATGGCCAGCCAACCCGCGACGTTGTTGATCGTTGATGATGAACCCCAGGTGCGCAAACTCCTGGAAACCCTGCTGCAACACGAGGGCTACCAGACCCTGAGTGCAAGCAGCGGTGAAGAAGCCTTGCAGTTGGTGGCGCGGCAGCCCCCGGACCTGATCCTGCTCGACGTGATGATGCCGGGCATGGACGGCTATGAAGTCGCCAGCCAATTAAAGGGTGATGAAACCACCGCGGGTATCCCGATCATCATGTTATCCGCCCTCAGTGAGCAGAGCGCCCGTGTCAGTGGGCTGGAGGCCGGTGCCGAGGAGTTCATCAGCAAGCCGGTAGAACGTGTCGAGTTGTGGTTGCGAGTGCGCAACCTGCTGCGGCTCAAAGAGCGTGGTGACCTGGCAAGCCATTCGCGCGAACTGGGGCCACTGCAAACGGGGATAAACGTGCATGACCTGGCCCTTCAGGACCTCGAAAATGCCTTGCGCCAAGCCGTCGAGCGCGAAGACTTCACCGTGCATTACCAGCCCAAGGTCGATATCGCCAGCGGCCGCCTCTGCGCCCTCGAAGCGTTACTGCGCTGGGAGAGGCCCGACTACGGCGCTGTGTCCCCGGCCGTGTTTGTGCCGATATTGGAGCGCCTTGGGCTGATTGTACCTGTGGGACGCTGGGTGATAGAGCAGGTTTGCCAACAAATTGCCGAGTGGCAACGTGGCGCCATTGGTGCGGTGGAGGTGTCGGTGAACGTCTCCGGCCATCAACTGATCGAAGGCGACCTGATTGCCGATATCGCGCGCACCCTGGCGCAAACAGGTGTCGAGCCGCATTGGCTCGAAGTGGAGCTGACCGAAGGCTCCTTGATGGAAAACACCCAGCACACCATCGCCAGCCTGCAGCGCCTGCACGCGATGGGCGTGAAGATTTCCATCGATGACTTCGGCACCGGCTATTCGAGCCTGGCGTATCTGCGGCGTTTTCCTATCCATACCTTGAAGATCGACATTGCGTTTATCCGCGAAGTCACCACCAACCCGCAAGACGCGGCGATCACCCGCACCATCATTGAACTGGCCCACAGCCTCAACCTGCGGGTGGTGGCTGAAGGCGTGGAAACCCAGGCGCAGTTGGCGTTCTTGAAGGAGGCCGGTTGTGATCAGATCCAAGGCTACCTGTTCAGCCGGCCGTTACCCGTGGAAACCTTGGAGCGCTTGTTGCTGGAGCGTTGAGAGGTCCCTCTGACTGCATGTGCATGGATGCCGGAGGACGCTACGGATCCGACACGCCGCCGCAAGCGCCAGGTGAGCACTCAGTCCAGATTCTCGGTATTGCCCACATCCGCCGCTTCATCCAGATCGTTGAGCGGCACTTCTGCGTCATCCATCAACGAGCCAGGGTCTTCATTGCCTGGGTCGTTGAGTTCGTCATCAAGTTCTTTTGACATCACCGTCTCCACTAGCCGCCTTGGGTATCGATATCGGCATCGGTTTCAGCCTTGGGCTCCGGCTCCGGCTCGAAGTCTGGACTGTAGTCGTTTTCTTCAGCCTTGGGTTCTTTGGCCGGTGCCGGATCTTTTGGCGCGTCGGCGCCAGTACCTGGCGCGGGTTCGCCGCCGTCGATGGCCGGGTCGTTGCGCCCGCTGACTTGGGGATCGTCGTGTGTGTTCATGGGTCACCTCTTCTGTTCGCAGTATTGGGAAAATGCAGCCTGCGTAAAGGTAAGGTCACGCCCTGGGCAATGAAGTTCAAATTGCCTAAGAGCCTGGGTTATCTACCTGAATGTAGAACGCATAAGCCGCGAGCAGCACCCAGAACACCATGAACAGCCACGGGGCGCGCATGGAGAACAACAACGACTTGCGATAGCCCTTGTGGGACGACTCCATTTCGGAAAACAGCGGCGACTCGTCGTAGGCCATGCCCATCACTGGCTCGCTGCGCAGCAGTTCGCTTTGCTTGAAGTGCCAGTGGTCAATGATGTCATACGCCGCGCGTATGCCGGGCCAGGCGTTGAGTGAGCTGAGAATGCCCAGGAGCGCCAGGAACAGCGGCACCAACAGTGTGAACAATTTGCCCCATTCCGGGTTGAGGTTGCCCATGCCAGAGACAAAGGCGATCACCAGGAACGACTGCGCCGTGAGGTAGGCGTCGGTGCGGTTGGCCAGGATCGAGGTTTCGTATTGTATCTCGCGCCGATAGAAGTCGAGGCGGTCTTTGGGTGAGCCGAAGATCTTGGCGTTGTGTTCACTGTGATCTGTCAGGGTCGATTCTGGGGATTGGGGGGAGATGATTCTGGGCACATGCGTGCTCCGTTTTGGATCGAGTCTGTTTAGAAGGAAGGGGCGCTGGCGAAGTTCAAGTTAGTTTGCGCACCAATCTGGCGCATTTTGTAGTGAGCGGGCTTGCCCCGCGCTGGCGTGCGTAGCGCTCCCGTTTTTTTGGGCCGCTGCGCAGCCCAGCGCGGGGCAAGCCCGCTTACGGCAATAGGGTTATTGGTGGTTTCGGCACACGCATTGCTTAACCCTTTCATCACTCACCTGCCTTGCCCGCTTACAGGAGCATTCGTTACCCACCGACCCAGAGCCGACCCCATAAGAAAGTAAGGACCAGGCCGGTTGGCACCTTCAGCCACGGCCTTATAAAAATGCGTTTTTTGAAGCGGCAGTGCCACTTGGCTATCCTCGGCACTGACAAGGTACTGGAATGGCTCGATCTTTCTTCGATGAAATGAATGACGCAAACGGCGCGTGCCGTGCGCATTATCAAGACTTCTCCCGCTGGCTGGCGAATACGCCGCCGGAACTGCTGGCCCAGCGTCGCCGTGAAGCCGACTTGCTGTTCCACCGCGCCGGGATTACGTTCACGCTGTATGGCGACGAGCAAGACACCGAGCGCCTGATCCCCTTCGACATCATCCCCCGCAGCATCCCCGCCAGTGAATGGAGCCTGATCGAACGCGGTTGTATCCAGCGCGTCAACGCGCTGAACATGTTCCTTGCCGACATCTACCACGACCAGCGCATTATCAAGGCCGGGATCATTCCGGCGGAACAGGTGCTGGGCAACGAGGGTTATCAGAAGGCGATGGTCGGCCTGGACCTGCACCGCGACATCTACTCGCATATTTCCGGTGTCGACCTGGTGCGCGATGGCGACGGCACCTACTACGTGCTCGAAGACAACCTGCGCACCCCCAGCGGCGTGAGCTACATGCTCGAAGACCGCAAAATGATGATGCGCCTGTTCCCCGAGGTGTTCGCCAAGCAGCGTATCGCGCCGGTGGACCATTACCCCAACCTGCTGCTCAAGACCCTGAAAAGCGCCAGCCGCCTGGACAACCCCAACGTGGTGGTGCTAACGCCAGGGCGCTTTAACAGTGCATTCTTCGAACATGCGTTCCTGGCCCGGGAAATGGGCGTGGAACTGGTGGAAGGCGCCGACTTGTTCGTACAGGACCTCAAGGTGTTCATGCGCACCACCGACGGCCCCAAGCCGGTCGACGTGATTTACCGGCGTATCGACGACGCCTTCCTCGACCCCAAGGCCTTCAACCCCGATTCGATGCTTGGCGTGCCCGGCCTGGTGGCCGCCTATTGCGCCGGCAACGGGGTGCTGGCCAATGCCATCGGCACCGGCGTGGCTGATGACAAGTCGATCTACCCCTACGTGCCCGAGATGATCCGCTTCTACTTGGATGAAGAACCGGTGCTGCAAAACGTGCCGACCTTCCAGTGCCGCAAACCCGACGAACTGTCCCACGTTCTGGCCAACCTGCCGCAACTGGTGGTCAAGGAAACCCAAGGCTCCGGCGGCTACGGCATGCTGGTCGGCCCGGCCTCCAGCGCCGCCGAGATCGAGGACTTCCGTCAACGCATCAAGGCCCGACCCCACGCGTATATCGCCCAACCCACACTGAGCCTGTCCACCTGCCCCACCTTTGTCGAGAACGGCATTGCTCCGCGCCATATCGACCTGCGGCCCTTTGTGCTGTCGGGCAAGGAAACCCGCCTCGTACCGGGTGGTCTTACCCGTGTTGCGCTGAAGGAAGGCTCACTGATCGTCAACTCGTCGCAAGGCGGCGGAACCAAAGACACCTGGGTGGTGGAGGACTGAGTATGTTGAGTAGAACCGCCGCAGACCTGTACTGGATGTCCCGTTACCTGGAGCGCGCCGAGAACCTGGCGCGGATGCTCGAGGTCAGCTACTCCCTGTCGTTGATGCCCCAGGCCGGGCATAGTGATGGCCTGGATGAACTGGCCATGTCGCTGCTCAGCAGCGGCACCCTGGACAATTACCTTGAGCGGCATACACAGCTGGATGCCGAGCGCATGTTGCACTTCTTTGCCCTCGACGAAGAGAACCCCGCCAGCATCTATAACTGCCTGCGCGCGGCGCGTGGCAATGCCCATGCGGTACGCGGGCGGATCACCGCCGACATGTGGGAAAACCTCAACGCCACCTGGCTGGAAATGCGCAGCATCGCCGCGGGCGGCCTGGCGCGGCATGGCATCAACCACTTTTGTGATTGGGTCAAGCAGCGTTCGCACCTTTTCCGGGGGGCCACCTCCGGGACGATCATGCGCAATGACGCCTATCGGTTTATCCGCCTGGGCACCTTCGTAGAGCGTGCGGATAACACCTTGCGCCTGCTGGATGCACGCTATGAGATGTTTGGCGAGGAGTCGGAGGAAGTCAGTGACTTGTCGGCACGCGGTTATTACCAATGGAGCGCCCTGCTCCGCGCGTTGTCGTCGTTCGAGGCGTACACCGAGTTGTATCCGAATGCGTTGAATGCTCGCTCGGTCTCAGAGTTGCTGTTGTTGCGCAGCGATGTGCCGCGTTCGTTGCATGCATGTATCGAGGAGTTGAGTCATATCCTGGCGGACTTGCCCGGCAGTTACGGGCGCACGGCGCAGCGGTTGGCCGCGGAGTTTGAGGCGCGGCTCAGGTATACGGGGATTGATGAGATTCTTGAGGATGGGTTGCATAGCCGCTTGACGGAATTTATTGACACGGTTCGGGAGTTGGCACAGGCGATTCATAGTTCGTATTTGGAAGTTGTTTGAAGCGGTGGGAGCGCGATTGCTCGCGGTGCGGTGGGTCAGTCAACGGTTGAGTGGCTGACCCGACGCATTCGCGGGCAAGCCCGCTCCCACATTTGGAGGGGGTTGGGGTTACGGTTTTCGTAGGAACGCGAGCATCAGCGTGTTGACCTGCTGGCTTTGTTCGTTCTGGATCCAGTGGCCGCAGTTGGGCAGCACGTGTTGTTCAAGGTGAGGCACTGAATCGGGCATGCGTTTGAGTGTGTGCGCCTCGAACACACCGACCGGGTCTCGGTCACCGATCAGGAATAGCGTGGGTTGCAACACCTGCTGGCCAGCCAGGCATTCGGTGCGTTGCCAGTTGCGTTCAAAGTTGCGGTACCAGTTCAGCGGGCCACGAAAACCGTGGTCGGCGAAGGTGTTTACGTAGACGTCCAGATCTGCCTGGGAACACCATTGCGGCAATGCGCCGGGCGCGGGAACGCCCTCAAGTAACCTGGCGCTCGGCGGTTTCTTTTGCAAAAACACATCCTGATCCTGCATGAACAGGCGCAGCGTGCGCTCGATGTCAGCGTTCAGCTCCTGCTCGGCAACGCCAGGCTCCTGGAAATACAGGATGTAGTTGAAGCGATCGGCGTACAGCTCACGCATGATTTCGATCACCGGCCGCCGCGCGCGCCCAGCGAATGGCACGGACATCGTGATCAAGTGCGTGACACGCTCGGGTTCGAGCAGCGCCAGGTGCCAGGCCACCACTGCCCCCCAGTCATGGCCGACCATCACCACCTGCGCATGGCCAAAATGGTCCATGGCCTGCTGGATATCCCCGCACAGGGTCAGCAGATCATAATCGGCGATCGCGGCGGGCGAACTGGTCTGGCCGTAGCCGCGCATTTCCGGGGCGAACACTCGGTAACCCGCAGCCGCCAATGCGCGAATCTGCTCGCGCCAGGAGTGCCAGCATTCCGGGAAACCGTGGAGCAGCCAGATCGGCGGGCCTTCGTCCGCCCCCGTGACCTGCACACTTAACTCAATGCCGTTGACCTGGATCCTGTGCTGCCGGGTAGCGTTCATCAGAGGCGTCCTTGTGTAGTTTGCGCTCGCGGTACTCTCGCGGTGAGCAATTCATCAAACGTTTGAAAGCACTGCTGAATGCGCTGTCCGACTGATAACCCAATGCCTGGCCGATGCTGGACACACTGCTGCTGGAGGTGTTCAACGCCTGTACCGCCAAATGCATGCGCCAGCGGGTCAGATACGCCTGAGGTGCCATGCCAACACGTTGCTTGAAATGCAGGGCGAAGGTCGAGCGAGACTGATTGGCCGTGCCTGCCATTTCGCTCAATGTCCAACGCCGTGCCGGTTCGGCGTGCACTTGCGCCAGCACCGGCGCCAACCTCGGATCGGTCAACGCCGCGAGCCAACCGGTGGTACTGGCGCCTAGGGAAGCTTGATAGAGGCGCAGGATTTGCACCAGCATCATTTGCGCCAAATGCTCGGTCATCAACGCCGCACCCAGCTTCGGGCTGGCGTATTCAAGAGACAAGCGCTCCAGGCACCAACGCAACACACTGGCCTGATCGGAGCGAGCGCTGATGCGCACCACCGGGGGCAATCCCTCCAGCAAGAGGCGGGCTTCATCACCGTAGTAAAACAGCCCGCCAATCAGAAACAGATCAGCCGTCTCACCCAGGCTGGCGATACCGCCCACGGCCTTGCTGTAGACCTCCCGAGCATCCACCCCCTCCAGTGCCAGGTGGCTGGATAATTTCCACGGTCGATTTTGCGTCAATAGAAAGCAATCACCTTCATACAGCCGGACGGGCACGATCATCCCTTCCACTTCCAGCCAACACTCCCCCTCCACCACCGCGTTGAACTTGATGCCACTCGGTGGTGGAAAATCCAGCGCCCAGTCGCCGCCCGCCTTCAAACCTGCAAAATACGAGTGGTGACTGCGTAACAACGCCACCACATCAGACAGGGTATCCATAAATAAAAAAGCTCCGGACGATCGCGACAGAAATACAGACTTTAGGCTATTCCGCGTCCGGCCCCAAAAAAACACTATAGGTCCTCCTGAGTGGAGAGCCTTATGACCAGCAAGCAAACCCCTATTAACAGCGGATTCGACGGTGCGACGACAGCCACACAAGCATTGGCGGGTAAAGATTTACACGGTATGACCGCTATCGTTACCGGTGGCTATTCCGGCATTGGCCTGGAGGCCGTGCGGACATTGGCAGGCGCAGGCGCGCAGGTGATCGTTCCTGCACGCGACGCGCTTAAAGCCGAGCGCAACCTACGCGGGATCCGCGGCGTTGAATTGGCCAGCCTGGATTTGCTCGACGCGGCCTCTATTGACCGCTTCGCCCAGGACTTCCTGGCGTCTGGAAGGGCGTTACATCTTCTGATCAACAGCGCGGGGATCATGGCTACCCCACTACAAAGAAACGCCAACGGCCTGGAAGCGCAGTTCGCCACCAACCACCTGGGGCACTTTCAGCTGACCGCCCGCCTGTGGCCGGCCTTGCGTAAAACAAGCGGAGCGCGGGTGGTGGCGGTGTCGTCCCTCGGGCATCGTTTGAGCCCCCTGCACTTCGAAGATGCCCAATTTGAACGCCGCGCCTATGACAAGTGGCTGGCGTACGGTCAGTCAAAAACCGCCAACGCGCTGTTCGCCGTGGCACTGGACCAGCGTGGCCAGGCATGCGATGTGCGCGCTTTTTCGGTACATCCCGGTGAAATCCTCACTGACCTGCTCCGTTACCTGGACAAAGACGACCTGGCATTCGTCGGCGCGCTGGATGAACACGGGAATATTCGCCCGGCCAGTCATTACAAGCACCCTGAACAAGGCGCCGCGACGATGGTGTGGTGTGGCGTCAGTCCCAAACTTGAGGGGCTCGGCGGCCTGTACTGCGAAGATTGCGATGTAGCCGCCCCCGCTCACGATGAAAGCAGGCGCTCCGGCGTCTATCCCTGGGCCGTCGACCCGGAGCACGCCGAGCGGTTATGGGCATTGAGCGAGCGACTGTGTGGCGTCACGCTCTGATCGTCGGTGCCCACCAGCGCGGCAACAATTGGCGCACCCGCGCCTCGCCGAACCGGTCATCGATCAACATCACCACGCCCCGGTCCTGCTGGCTACGGATCACCCTGCCCGCCGCCTGCACCACTTTCTGAATGCCGGGGTACAGGTAGGTGTAGTCGTAACCCGCGCCGAAGATCGCGCCCATGCGCAGTTTCATCTGTTCGTTGACCGGGTTCAGTTGGGGCAGCCCGAGGGTGGCAATAAAAGCACCGATCAAGCGCGCACCGGGCAAGTCAATGCCCTCGCCGAATGCGCCACCCAGTACGGCAAAACCGATGCCCTGGCTGTGCTCGGTGAACTGGTCAAGAAAGGCCTGGCGCTCGGCCTCCGCCATGCCGCGTGACTGCTGCCAGAGCACGATCTGCGGGTGTCGCTCGCCGAGCAACTGCGCCACCTGCTGCAGGTAATCAAAGCTTGAGAAAAACGCCAGGTAGTTGCCAGGCTGTTGGGTGTACTGGTGGGCGATCAGCTCAACGATGGATTCCAGCGAGGCGTTGCGATGCACGAAGCGTGTGGAGATTGCATCGACGATGCGCACCTGCAATTGCTCGGCCTTGAACGGTGACTCCACGTCGATCCACGCGGTATCCGCCGGCAGGCCCAGCAAGTCGGCGTAGTAATGACGAGGGCTGAGGGTGGCGGAAAACAGCACACTGCTGCGGGCCGCGGTCAATCGCGGGCGGATGAACTCGGCGGGCACCACGTTGCGCAGGCACAGGGTAGAGCTGCTGCGTTTGCCACTGAACTGGCGCTTGCTGATATCGAAAATAAAGTGCTCGTTGAACAGCTCGGCAACCTTGGCAAATTGCAGCACCTCGAAATAAAACGCTTGCAGGTCGCCACTGAGTGACTCGGGGTGCGCGTTGAAATAGTCGCCCATGGCGCTGGCACACAGGGTCAGGGCCTGTATCAGTTTTTCGGGTCGGGCGACATAAGCCTGGTACGGCGCGAGCTGGTCCTTGTGCAGCGCGTTCCACTCACGGTTGAGGCGCTGCAAGGGTTTCTTCAACGCTTCTGGCGCGGTGTCGCGCAGGGTCTTGAGGCTGTACTGGTCAAGGCTGGCGCTGTACATCGAACGGGCACGTTCGACCAGGTTGTGCGCCTCGTCCACCAACACGGCGGCGCGCCACTGATTGAGCTGGGCCAGGCCAAACAGCATGGCGCCAAAGTCGAAGTAGTAGTTGTAGTCGGCGACCACCAGGTCGGCCCAGCGCGCCATTTCCTGGCTCAGGTAGTAAGGGCAAACGTCATGGGCCAGGGCGACGTCGCGCAGGTTGCGCTGATCGAGCAGGCGCACCTTGGACGCGGCAATGCGCGCGGCGGGCAAGCGGTCGTAGAAGCCCTTGGCCAAGGGGCAGGAATCGCCGTGGCAGGCTTTGTCCAAGTGTTCACAGGCTTTGTCCCGCGCCACCAGCTCCAGCACGCGCAATGGCAGGCCGGGGCTGCTGGCGTATAGCACTTGGGCAGCATCCAGGGCGAGCTTGCGGCCGGGGGTCTTGGCGGTGAGGAAGAACAGCTTGTCCAGTTGCTGGGGCGCCAGGGCCTTGAGCAAAGGGAAAATCGTGCCGATGGTCTTACCGATACCCGTGGGCGCTTGGGCCATCAGGCAACGCCCGGTGCTGACGGCCTTGTACACCGACTCGGCCAGCGAACGCTGGCCAGGACGAAAACCGGCATGGGGGAATACCAGGGTTTGCGCGGCGCTGTTGCGCGCTTCGCGATGCTGCATTTCCTGCTGGGCCCAACCGAGGAACAGCGCGCATTGCTGATTGAAGAACGCCTCCAGTTCAGTTGCCTGAACGCGTTGGTTCAGCACCGTCTCGCCTTCGCCGACGATATCGAAGTACACCAGTGCCAGGTCAATGTCAGAAAGGCCGAGTTTTTGGCACATCAACCAGCCGTAGACTTTGACCTGGGCCCAATGTAGTTGGCGATGGTTGGCGGGCTGGGCATCGAGGTCGCCGCGATAGGTTTTGACTTCTTCCAGGCGGTTGGCGTCCGGGTCATAGCCGTCCGCCCTGCCCCGTACCTTGAGTTGTTGGTAGTCGCCTTCAAGCGCGACTTCATTCTGGTAGTGCTTGCTGCGCCGTGACGCGACGGTGCGGTGGCCGAGAATGCCTTCCTGGGCGCTGGGGGATGGCGTAAAGCGCAGGTCCAGGTCACCGACCTTGGCCGTGAACTCACACAATGCACGCACGGCAACGCTGTAACTCAAGCGGGCTCTGCCCAGCGCACATAGCAGACCGTCACTGGCATCTGGTATTCGCCGCAGAACTTGAGCCAGCGCAGTTGGTTGTCTTGCAGGCGATCGCCAGGGCCCTTGACCTCGATCATGCGGTAGGTCTTTTGCTCGGGCCAGAACTGGATCAGGTCGGGCATGCCAGCGCGGTTGGCGCGGATGTCCAGCAGCAGCCGTTCAAACCAGTAATGCAGATGCTCGGCGGGCAGGCAGGCCAATGCCTGTTCCAGCAGATCTTGGCTAAGCAGGTTCCAGAACACAAACGGCGACTGGATTCCCCACTTTTCGCTATAACGCTGGCGGATGGTGGTTTTATAGCGCTCGTCCTGCAACTGCTCGAAACACCCGGCGAACAGCGGCGCGCGGCGCTGGTGGAAGTCTTCGCTGTGCAAATCTGCGGGGCCGCGCTGGAACGGGTGGAAAAACGAACCTGGCAGCGGCGCAAAGATCACGTCCCAGCACAGCAGGCCGAACAGCGAATTGATCAGTCCGTTTTCAACGTAATGCACCGGGCCATCGGGCTCGCTGAGGTGAGCCTGCACGCAGTACTCCACCGACATCAACGGCTCGGGCAGCGCCAGGGCCAGATCCAGTCGCGTGACCGGCCGGGGCTTGGTTTTGGGCAACGCCGGTTCGCCCAATTTGCGCCGCAGGCGTGGCAACACACGCAACACGTGTTGCTGCTCGGCGGCGCTTTCCGGTGTTTGTTGAGCGGCGTAAGCCAGGGCAATGGCCTGGGTGTAATCCTCCTGGCGCTCCAGCACACGGATCAATCGCGCGCGGGCACCTGGGTAGGCACACGCGCGGTAAATCTGCTCTGCCAAGCCCAGTTCCGCATTGCGTTCACAGTACTGGCCCACTTGGAACAATAGCTTGGCCCGGCGTTTTTCCAGCCAGGGGTTATCGGTGTTCAGGGTAGCGATCCGCACGAGCACTTCTTCCAGCGCCTGGCCCGTTTCAAAGGCCTGCTGGCACTGGTGCAGGAACAAAAATCCGTGCACGTCGTCTCGGCTGCGCAAACCGCGGGACTCGGCACAGAATTCGACTTTTTCATAGGTATAGATGCCAAGGTCGGCCAGCACGAATTCTGACCAGTCCTGATGCAGGTTGCCAAAGAACATCAGACGCAGGCGGTCGCACAATTCCATCACAGTGAGGCTGTACAGCGTGTCAGACAGTGCGGGGCACCAGGTGGCGAAACTGCGGCTGTCGGCAAATTGCGCCGCCAGCCCTTCCAGCCAGTCGGTTTTCCTCGCTTTGGGTTGGTCGATCCAAGGCTTGAACGTCGCGAGAAGTTCGCCTTTTTGCAACAAGGCGAACAGCTCTTCAAAGCCCAGCAGGCTTTGATTATCTACCCAGCCCAGTGCCAACAACGGCTCGGCAGCGGCGTGCGGGCAACCGATCTCGAGGTAATTGAGCTTGCCCGCACGAAAATGCACACCCTTGCGCATCACCATGCGCACCAACAGCGCCTGAGACGCTTGCGGCAACCTGTCAAATTGCTGAATGAAATGCTGTTCGTCCGGATCAAGCAAATCCGCATAGCGCTGCTCCAGCCAGTGCAGGACCTGACGGAAGTTATGCAGGTAATAGAGCGGGTCTTCGAGGGGATTGGCCATGGCGCACAGTGATCAAGTACTGGTTATGCATACAGAGTGCCGCCGCAGATGCCAGGTTGCAATCGGTAATAGATAAATGGCGCCTGCAACTTTTTACGTAAAAGTGATCAGATGGGTGAGTCGATGGCGTAACATTTGTGGCCCGCGGCCTCTGGCGTGGGACTTTTCAGGGTTAAGGTAAGGGTTATGAACATGAAGAATTTGGGTCTGCCACTGGTTGCACTCACTTTTCTGGTATTGGCCGGTTGCGCGACGCAAACCGTGGTAACGCTGCAAAATGGCACACAGTATTTGACCAAGGACACCCCAAAAACCAAGACTGCCGACGGCTTCTACGAATTCACCGACATCGCCGGCAAACGCATCCGTGTCAAAGCCGACGACGTAGCCACCGTGCGCAAGGAAGATTAGGCAACGCAGGTCAAATGTGGGAGCTGGCTTGCCTGCGATAGCGGTATCTCAGGTACATAGCCGCTGCATGACACTCCGCCATCGCGGGCAAGCCCGCTCCCACAGTGAATTGCATTCCAGCCCCGGCTGATGTCCATCTCCCCCCAAAAAACCACCGCTACAATCGCGGCCCAAACGCCTCATCCACCTTCGCCAAATCAGTATCCCGCAGATTCCCCGCGTAATAATGCAACTTGGTCCAAGCCATCAAATAGTCATACCGCGCCTGCGCCAGGTCACGCCGGGTGCTGTACAGCTGCTGCTCAGCGTTCAGCGCATCAAGGTTGACCCGCTCCCCCCCGAGGATGCTTTGCTTGGTCGACACCACCAGCGCTTCGGCTGACACCAACGCCTTCTGGTACGCCCGCAACTTGCTCACCCCCGACAGACACGCACTGAACTGGCGACGCAACTCGATCAGGGTTTCGCGGGTCTTGCCCTCCAGCTCGTACTCGGCCTGCTCCATGGCGCGGCTGGCCTGGCGGGTGGACGCCGAGATACCGCCACCGGCATACAGCGGCAGGCTGACTTCGACGCCGATGGTGTTGGTGTCATAGCGTTGGTTGTAGGTATTGCCGCTGTCGGACTCCTGCTGGCGCGAACTGGCGTACGCCGTGACCTTGGGCAAATGCCCGGCGCGGTTGCGCTCCACCTCATAACGCGCCACTTCCAGGGCCTGGCGCTGGGACGCCAGCGTGGGGTTGTTGCTGATCGCCAGTTCATGCCAGGTGTCATAGTTGGCCGGGGTCAAGGTGAACGCGACAAACCCCTGGTTCAAAGGGGCCAGGTCATTGATGTTGACGCTTTGCACGCCGATCAATGCACCCAGCTCGCGCAAGGACGCGTCCTGTTCATCCATCGCCTGGATTTCTTCGGCGGTGGCCAGTTCGTAGCGCGACTCGGCTTCCAGAATGTCCGTGCGAGTACCCTCGCCCTGCTGGAACAGGTGCTGGTTTTGCTGGAACTGCTGCTCGAAGGCCCTCTTCTTGGCGCGGGCGATGTCGATCTGGTCCTGGGCAAACAACGCCTCGGTGTAATACGTCAGCACGCGCACCAGCAGCGCCTGGCTCTTGTCGCGAAAGCTTTCATCGGCGAACAGCGCCTGGGCCACGCCTTTGCGGTAGTTGGCGTAGGCCTCGTAGTCGAGCAGCGGCTGTTGCAGGCTGAAGGTAGAACCGTAGCTGTTGTAGTTGCGGTCGTCGTGATAACTGCCGCCGCGCCCGTCCGGCAAGGTGGCCTGGGAGTTATTGCGACCCTTGTTGTAGTTGTACGACAGTTTGGGCAACAAGCCCGCACGGCCAATGGCGCGATTCTCCAGGCCGGCGTCACGCTCCTTGATAGCGCCGAGGAACACCGGGTCGTTACGCAAGGCCTGCTCGTACACATCGAACGGGCCCATGGCGGCCTGGGCGTTGGCGCAGGTCAACAGCAAGGCGATAAACACAGCTTTCATGTCTATTCCTCGGTCAACGCGGAGCCGGCGCGGTCGAGCAGCGGCTTGAACAGGTAATTGAGCAACGAGCGCTCGCCGGTACGCACGAACATCTCGGCGGGCATGCCTGGCTTGATCACCAACCCGTGGAGTTTTTCCAGTGCCGCGTCGCTGACTGTGGAGCGCAGCACGTAATACGGCACGCCAGTTTTTTCATCGAGCATCTGGTCGGCCGAAATCAGGCTGACCTCGCCCGGAACACGCGGTGTGCGGCTCTGGTTGAAGGCGGTGAAAAGGATGTCGACCGGCAGGTGCGTACCCACTTTGTCCACCAGGTGCACCGGCAAGTGCCCTTCCACTTCCAGGCGCGTGTCCTGGGGCACGATCTCCAGCAAGGTCTCGCCGGCGCGCACCACGGCACCGACGGTGTGCACGCTGAGGTTGACCGCGATGCCATCCGCCGGTGCATTGATTTCGCTGTGTTGCAGGTCGAACCCGGCCGAGGTGAGTTGCTGCTCCAGGGTCAGGCTGCGCAGTTGTGCGTCGGCCAATTGGCTGCGCACTTCCTTCTGGTATTCCTCGCTGTGCTGCTGCAATTTCAAGCGCGATTCAAGGATGCCCTGCTCCACGCGTCCACTTTCGCCGGTGTTCTGCGCCAAGTCCTGTTGGACTTGGGACAACTGCCGCTGGTACTCCATCAGCCGGTTGCGCGGGATGTAACCGTTGTCGGCCAACGGTTGCAGGTTGCCGAGTTGCTCGCGCAAGGATTGGGCCTGCGCCGTCAGGTCGCTGCGGGCACGGCGCATGCCGTTCAGTTGCGCAGTGGCACCTTCAATATTGGCGCGGATACCGGCCTGTTCGCGGGCAAACGCTTCGCGACGGCTGCTGAAGAGTTGGCGCTGGCCTTCCAGCACCAGCGCCAGGGCTGGGTCGGGATTGGTGCCCAGCTCGGCAGGAAAGGTAATGCGGGTTTGGTTGTCACGCTCGCTCTGCCAACGCGCCACGCTGGCCCAGGCCATGCGGTACTGGGCTTGCAGTGACTGCACGTCGGCCTGGTGCTGGGTCTGGTCGAGGCGAAACAGCGGTTGGCCTTGTTTAACCGTTTCGCCCTCCTTCACCAGAATCTGGCTGACCACACCAGGGCTGAGGGTTTGCACAGCTTTGCGCTTGCCGGATACCACCACCGTGCCCTGTACAGGAATGCCCTGGTCCAACGGGGCCAGGCTGGCCCACAGGAAAAATCCGCCGGCACCGACTACCGTCAGCAACCAGCCCATTCGGGCGAAGAACCCGGCGTCGCGCTCTTTGAAACGCGGTTCAAAAGTGATGCTGCTCATGCGCCTGGATTCCTTCCGGCCTGGTACTGACGACTGAAACTGACGCCGGTTTTTTCCTTCGGTGCTTCCTGCTGACCCGACAACGCCCGCAGCACCTCCTGGCTCGGCCCGAACGCCTGCAAATGCCCTTCACTGAGCACCAGCAGCTTATCGGCCTGGGCCAGCGCCGAAGAGCGATGGGTCACCAGCACCACGCTGCTGCCCTGGGCTTTCATCTGCACGATGGCGCTGGCCAGGGCGGCTTCGCCGACGGTGTCGAGGTTGGAGTTGGGCTCATCCAGCACGATCAGACGCGGGCCGCCATACAATGCGCGGGCCAGCGCCACCCGTTGTTTCTGGCCGCCGGACAGGCCACCGCCGTTGTCGCCCAAAACGGTGTCGTAGCCCTGGGGCAACCGCAGGATCAGTTCATGCACGCCCGCCTGCTGCGCGGCGCGCACCACTGATTCGGGATCAGCTTCGCGAAAGCGCGCGATGTTGTCGGCGATGCTGCCGCTGAACAGTTCGATGTCCTGGGGCAAGTAGCCGATGTGCGGCCCCAGGTCGTTGCGGTCCCAGCGATGAATATCCGCGCCATCCAGGCGCACGGTGCCGGCCAGCGTCGGCCATATCCCCACCAACACACGCGCCAGGGTGGATTTGCCAGAGCCCGATGCGCCGAGCACACCGAGCACTTCACCGGCGCCCAAGTTGAAGCTGACCTGCTGCAAGGTCGCCACACGCTTTCCGGGCGGGCCCGCACTGACCTGTTCGAAACTGATTTGGCCGAGCGGCGTCGGCAATTTCATCTGCTCCACTTGCGGAGGAAACTCGCGAAGCAACTCATCCAGCCGCTGGTAGGCCAGCTTGGCCGAACTCCACTGCTTCCACACCGCAATCAACTGGTCGATGGGGCTGAGCACCCGGCCCATCAGGATCGAACCGGCAATCATCATCCCGGCGGTCATATCGCCTCTGATCACCAGTAAAGCGCCAAGCCCCAGCACCAGCGATTGCAGGCACAGGCGCAGGGACTTGCTCAATGACGTGACCACCGAACCGGTATCACTGGCCTTGTTCTGCAGGCCAAGGAACCGCGAATGCACCGCAAACCAGCGTTTGCGCAGCGCGCCGAGCATGCCCATGGCCTGAATGGTCTCGGCATTGTGCAAGTGGCTGGTGGCCAATTGCGTGGATTGCTGGGAGTAACCGCTGGCCTCCCCCAACGGCTTTTTGGTCAGGTATTCATTCAGGCATGCCAAGCCGATCAGCAGCGCGGCACCGGCGGTGGCCAGCACGCCAAGCCACACGTTGAACAGGAAGATCACGAACAGATAGATGGGAAACCACGGCGCATCGAAAAATGCGAACAACGCAGGGCCCGTGATGAACTGACGAATATGGGTCAAGTCGCCCAAGGATTGCCCGGCATGCCCCTGGCCACGTTGCAGGTTGCGTTCAAACGCGGCCTTGTAGACGCGCAAGTTGAAACGCCGCTCCAGTTGGCTACCGATCCGGATCACGATAAAACTGCGGATCACCTCAAGCAGGCCGATAAACGCAAAAAAACCTACGACCATCAGCGTCAACATCACCAGGGTGGTTTCATTCTGGGAGGACAGCACACGGTCATACACTTGCAGCATGTAAATCGACGGCACCAGCATCAACAGGTTAATCAATGCAGTGAAACAGCCAACACTGATCAAGATGCTCTTGTATTCACCCAGCGCCTTGAATAACGGCGCGACGGCATGGGACTTAGCCATGGTGTCTGATCTTCCCTGAACCAAATTGCGCGCGATAGTTGCCCTTGCCCCGACGCACAGGGCGGCCAACTAATAAAATCAAGTTATAAACGTATAACAATAACTAAGGTGTGCGTTGCAAGACAACTTCCAGCCCACTGGGCGTGCGACCTTTATATTCGCCCTCTGTCTGGCGGTTCAGGTGGGTAATCCCGCTGCCCTCGGCATTCATCAGCCAAATTCCGTCCGGTGTTGGCGACCAGCTCAGGGGCTTGTCGCCCAGCCACTGCTCGACACACGCCACGTCGCCGCCCAAGGCATTGGCCTGCTCCAGCAGGTCCAGCGCGCACACCCGATCCTGCTGGTGCAACTGCCAATGGCCGGCCAACTGGGCGGTGGTAGGTAATACAAGACTGCTCGCCATTGCGTGGGCTCCTGCCGACACGAACATCACCTGCAACACGCAGGCGATCAATTTGAAAAAACGCTGCATCGCTATGCTCCATCCGTAAAGCGCGACGCCGAGGCGCCGCGCCCGTGCATCACGCTACGATGTCGCTGACCGCAGCCTGGCCGACGGTGGTGACGAGGAAGTCCGCCACGCCGTGCCCGGAGAAGTCCACTGCCAAGGTGCCCAGGTTGGTACCTGCGGCGTAGGTCAGCACAGCATCGCCGGCATGCCCGGTGAAGGCATTGACGAAGGTCAGGCCTGCACCTTTGGTAATGCCGGACAGGTCGATCTTGTCCGAACCCGAGGCAAAGTCAAAGATCTTGTCCACAGCCCCTGGCTTGGAGTCGGAACTGGCACCGAACACAAAGGTGTCGTTGCCGGCGCCGCCCCAAAGCTGGTCCGCACCGCCGCCACCGTAGATGAGGTCGTTGCCGGCCCCGCCCTTGATTACGTTGGCGGCGTTGTTACCGATGATCAGGTCGTTGCCCGCGCCACCGAACGCGTTCTCGAGGGTCACGCCCTTGGCGATGGACACGTTGCCCACCAAGCCACCCACGTCCGAGAACGAAGCCTCATTGAGGTTGATCTTTTGGTTCTGAGTGAAACCGGAGAAGTCCAGGGTGTCATTGCCACCACCGTCCCACACCGAGAACACCAGCTTGTCGGCATTGGACGAAGCGCTGAGGAAATCACGCCCGGTGTTGGAGTTGAAACCGTAGGTGGTGTCGCCGGCACGGGTGTTGTAGTTGGCGCCGTAGAGCTTCTGGATCGCGGCAATGTCGTCGATCAACGGCCCGGACGCGTAAGCCTCGACGCCGCCTTTGCTGAAGTTCTGGTTAGTGTTGCTCTCGCTCCAGTAGCTCATCAGGCTGTAGCCGCGCGTGTCCTGTCCATAGGTCGCGTCGTTGTAGGTCGGGTTGCCATTCCCGGCGTTGTAGTCGCCAGGGTGAGCCAGGCCCAGGGTGTGGCCGATTTCGTGGGTCAGGGTTTGCCGGCCGTAGTTGTTCAGGTCCGGGGTCTTGTTGGGCGTGTAGCTGTTGTTGGTCAGGTACCACGAGGTGCCGTCGTAGCCTGCGCCGGTGCCGGGCAAGTAGGCGAAGGCCGCCGCGCCGTCCTGGCCGCTGCTGTAGTTGCCGAAGGTCATGTGGCCGTCACCGCCGGTGGCTTTCTCGGTGAAGGTGACGTTGGCCACGTCCGCCCAGGATTGCATGGCCAGTGCGGCCTGTGCTTTCTGCTGGGTGTTGAACTGACTGAAACCCGAGATGCCATGTTTGTTCATGGTGCTCGAAGAGGCCGAGGTGAGGAAGGTGTAGGTCAGGTCGATCTTGCCGTTGCCGTCAAAGTCCCGGTACGCGGCGCCGTCGCGCAACAGCTGGGTGGCTGCCTGGTCAACGGTGTAGGAGGGTTTGCCATTGACCGTGAGGTTGCCGCCACGGTCGTACAAATGGCTAAAGCTATCGATTTGCGAGTAAGCGGTACTGGCTTGGGCCGCCGACACGATAGCCTTGTCTTTTACTTTTGACATAAACGTACTTCCTTGTTTGCAAGTGCATCAGTCTTTGATCGATAGGAACCCCGCGGGCGAGATCGTCCTATCACTCGCCTCTTTTGAAGGCGTCACGAAACTGACACAACTTGAAATCTTTCGTCTAGCTCTTTTCCAGCGTTAAAAATCAGCCTGCCTTCAACCCAACTAAGTTCAGTGCCGTGTTTATTGGACAGCCTTGGTTTTGTCCGACAAAAAACAGCGCGCAGTTATTTAAATATTAAATATCGCTAACGCCGCACACGTTGAGCGACGCTGTTAATTAAAGGACCCACTATATTGCCAGGGTGTCATTGGCAACATTAAACAGCCATTACTTGTATTAATAACGTCGCGTGTCCCCTATTGCCGGGACATACTCCACCCCGTCTTGCGTAGTACTGCCAGCAATGTATCGCCACTCAGGCCAGGCACCAGGACGCCGTCATCAGTCACCATGTCCTCGCCTGCCAGGATCGCATTGATGATCGCCTCTGCCGCCGCGCTGAACAGCGGCGAAATATGGTCATTGTTGACCCTGTGCAGCGTGCTGCTGAACGGCAGGCCTTTGCGCCCGTAATCCGCCCCTGGTAAATCCCGGTTACCCTTGGAAAACGCCAGGAACAGGTCACCGCTGGAATCCTCGGTGCCGCCGCCGGTACGCGCGATGCCGATGGACGCGCGCTGCGCCAGTCGCTGCCATTGGTGCGGCAACAGCGGCGAAGCCGACCGCCACGCAGATATCGCCGTTGGCCAGGTCGGCGGTGTATTTCGAGGAGGGAAGTAGGCCACATAAGGTCGCACGTTCATCAGCAGCGCTTTGAATTGAGTGATGCTCATGGGTTTTCCCATGTGAGTGAAACGACTTAGTGCATGAAACCCTCCATGAAACCGGCCACGCCGGTGGCCAGCTTGCGGCGCCAAGGGGCGGTATTGGGGTTGGCCAGCACCTGGTCTTCATGGACGAAACTGCGAATGATCGCGTTATAGCCCAACCAGCGGCAGGGCTCGGGCTCCCAGGGTTTGAGCGCATCCAGGCCGCGTTCGCGGATCACCCAGGGTTGGTGGACCAACGGAGTGTCCCGGCCCAGGATCAGGTCTGCCAGCGTGCGGCCACCCAGGTTGGTAGCGCCGACGCCCTCCCCGCCATAACCACCGGACAGCGCGATGCCGGTCTTGGGGTCACAGAGCATGTGCGGACGAAAGTTGCGCGACATACCCAGGTTTCCGCCCCAGGAATGGGTAATCCTTACGTTCTTGAGCTGTGGGAAAAGCTCACCAAACAGATAGCGACGCAGCGCCACTTCGCTGTCGGTCAAATCAAAGTCATGCCGCAGTTTGCCGGCGAACTGATAACCGCCCCGCGCGCCGAACACCAAGCGGTTATCCGCCGTGCGCTGTCCGTAGGTGACTTGGCGGCTGCTTTCGCCAAAGGCCTGGCCATGGCGCAGGCCGATTTCGTCCCAGGTACTGGCCGGCAATGGTTCGGTGGCGACGATCAGGCTTTGCACCGGCAATTGGTAACGGCCCAGTGGCGGCAAGGTCGTGGCATAACCTTCTACCGCTGGCACCACCCAGGCAGCCCGAACAGCCGCTTTAGCGGTGCGCAGGCTGCCGGACTGCCAGTGGGTGACCGGGCTGTTTTCGTAGACCGTCACGCCCATGCTTTCAACCACCCGCGCCAGACTGCGCACCAGCTTCGCGGGGTTGATGGTCGCGACGTGAGGTGCATAGATACCGCCATAGGGCTTGGCGATGCGGATCTGTTCGGCCAGTTGTTGCGGGCTGAGCCAGCGGTAGTCGGCTTCGGTCAGGCCCTGGGCGTGGAGTTTGTCTAGATAGCGGCGCAGGCTGCCTTCCTGCTCCGGGTAACGCCCAGCGCAGTACAGGGCGCCGCCCTTGCGGTAATCGCAGTCGATACCTTCACGCGCCAGCACCTGGGCCACTTCATCCGGGATGGCGTGTAACAGGTCAAAGGAGGCACGGCGCTGTTCGGGAGCGAGGCTGGCCAACAAACGGTCCTCACCCAGCAGGTTGCCCATCAGCCAACCGCCATTGCGACCGGAGGCGCCGAACCCGGCGGTTTGCGCCTCGATGATGGCGATGTTCAGCTCGGGCGCCTGGCGTTTCAGGTAATACGCGGTCCACAACCCGGTGTAACCGGCGCCGATAATGGCCACGTTGACGTCCAGGTCATGGGCCAGCGCCGGCCGCGCTTGCAGCGGGTCGTCCAACGGGTCCATCCATAAGCTGATAGTGCGCCATGCCGGCATGCCAGGTTCCCCTACCTCGTTTCGATAGGGTGGATACTAGAGCGCGCCGTTATGGGCTGTCTTGCGTGCGTGCACGCAGGGAAATTTGTTTGACGTAGGCTTTGGGCGACTGGCCCGTGTGCTGGCGGAACGCGCTGTAGAACGCCGACAGTGAGTTGAAACCGGCGGCAAATGCCAGGTCGTCGACCTTGATCGGCGGTACGGTGTTATCCAGCGCGGCCAGCAAATGCTGGAGCCTGGCCTGGTTGACGTAGCGGTAGAAGCTCTGCCCCAGCACTTGGTTCAGCAGGTAGGAAATCTGATTGCGGCTATAGCCACACTCCTTGGAAACCCGCTGCAGGTCCAACTCCGGGTCCAGGTAGGGTTGCTTGCGCTCAAAATAGTGCTGCAGGTCATTGGCCATGTGCCCCAATTGCTGCGGCGACAGGCCCAGACGGCTGACCGAAGGCCGCGCGGCTTGGGCCGGCAGCTCATGCACCAGGGACGCGTACTCGTTGACCCGCCAGATCAACCCATCCCGCACGGTGATGGCCTCGCTGGTGCGAAACGACACCAGCCCCTGGCCGCCGCGCAGGGTGATGCGGTACTGGATGAACGCGGTGTCACCCTCGGCACGAATACGGTCGGTATGCTCAATCGCCTCGTCAGCCTCGCGGGGCATGCTGGCTTGCAGGTATTCGCGTAACTCAGCAAAACCGACGACACGGTTCTGGAAAAAATCGTGGTACTGGATGTCCGGGTGGTAGTAGGACATCACGCCCTAAAGATCCCGATGGCGCCAACACAGGTGGTGGCGCATCACCCGTTCACGTGTGACCTGTGATTGCGGGGCGTCATCGTCTGCAGCGATGTCTGGCATGGCAGGCTCGGCGGCGGGTAAACCGTGGAGAGTGCCGAATTTCGCGGGGGCCTTCAATGGTCAATTGGAACGTCTGACTAGTGGCCTTTCGCCTACTTTCAAGTAGGACATGACACACATCAAACTAATGGAAAACAACTGCCGAACGGGGCCAAAAAAGTCACCTTGTGGTTGCGAACGAATGCTATTTTTAATGCTTCGACGCCATGACCAGTGAAGGTCCTGGCCCCCTTGCCGCGAGCTAAAGGAAGCGCTCAATGAACACGGTAGGCAACATGAACAAAGTGACGTTCCCCAACGCCTGCCAGCTGATGCGCTGGCATTTTCATCCGATGGGTTTCGAGGGCAGCATGGACGCGCCCGGCAGCATGATCGTCCGCCTGTTCGACCGCACCAGCGGCGAGACGCTGATTGCCATCGCCGGCATCCCCTGTGCAACGGTGATGAATGCGGCGGATGTGGAGCGGATTATTGAAGCGGTGGAGGATGAGCTGGAGTCGTTTGTGCCGCCGCAGTCATTGCGGGCCTAAGGCACATTGGGTCCTGTGTGTCTTTAGTTGCGTTGATCGTCAAAAAACGCTTTCTTGCCATCCACCCGCTCCGATGCCTTAGGCATATTCACCGCCTTTCCTTCGGGCTTTTCCACATACCAATAGCAGTGGCTCACAGCCCGGGTAATGCCCACGTAGGCCAAGCGCAGCACCTCATCTTTTTGCGCATTGTCATACGGCTCGCTATCACCCTCCTTACCCAGGCCCGCCATGCGGTACACCTGGTTCTTGTAAGGCGAGCTCGTGACATGCTGGCAATCCCCAAGCAGAAATACCACATCAGCCTGCAAGCCTTTGGCACTGTGATAGGTCAGTTGCTTCAACCTGCGCATCGACGGCGGCAAGCTAGAATCCACATTAACTACAGGCTGAATATACTCTTGAATCAAGAGCTTATCGCTGCTTTTTCGATACAACATCAACACTGAATCACCCTTCTGGTAGTGCTCCAGCAACAGCCGCCCCAATGCCGCGTCGTCCCGTTCCAGCACCTTGACCGGCTGCAACGCCTTGGGCGCGCCACTGGCCTTGGCCTTCTTGCCGGGGATCGCCGGCGCGGCACGCACAATATGCTCGGCCGCGTCGATGATGTGTTGATGACTGCGGTAGTTCTCGCCCAGCATCACGCGGGTGGTGGCCGGTGAAGGGAATTCGTTGTTGAACGCCATAAAGTATTTGGGCGAACTCCCGCGCCAACCGTAGATTGACTGCCAGTCGTCCCCCACGCACAGCAGCGATGATCGCTGGGCGCCGCGCCCGACGTGCATGGCCGGGCCACGGCTGCGGATCTCGCGCAGGCTGGCGCGGATCCACGAGACAATTTGCGGCGAAACGTCCTGGAACTCATCGATCATTAAATGCGACAGGGGCCGCAACAGCGTGTCGCTGAGCAGCTTGAGGTTTTCCGGCGTATTTTCGCCAAACAGCGAGAACATGCGGTTGTAGGTCATGATCGGTGGCGACTGGTCCAGCAGGTGATCTTCCAGGGCTTTCCAGAAGATGCTCAGGGCTTCGAAGAAAAAGCGGTCCGGGTCATCCTTGGCGAAGCTCATCTTCCCAACCGCAGTCGGTACGTCCAGGCCCAGGTTCTCGATGAACCCGGCAGCCATCACGAAACTGTCCAGCAACGGCGCCGAAGCCAATTCGCCTTTAACCTTGTAATCAAAGCCTGGCCCGGCATTGGCATCACCGGCGAAGCTGCATAAAAGCCGCTTTGATGATTCATAACTATCGAGCCATATCAGAGGCTTACGGCAGAAAGCTTGAAACAGTGTGCGCTTAACGGCCCATTCTGCGCGCAGTGACAACTTTGCGTTGGGCCGGCTGAGCTGGGCGTTTTCCCGTGAATCAAAGCCCAGTACCACCCAAGCGTCTAGCTCGCGGATATAGCCATGGCAGTGAAATTGCGCACCATTGATTTCCACAGTCTGCCGATTGGGCTCAATGCCTTTGATCGGCCAGGCGCCCGCACGGAACCACAGGTCCTCGATCGCATCGCAGAGTTCTTCATCGCGCTTGGCCGCCAACTCGGTCACGGCCATGCGCTTTTGCACATCCGGATGATCCCGTTCCAACTCTTTGAGCTGCAGCCCGTGGCGCGCGAGCGGCGCAATCAGCTCACGAAAACGCGCGTGCTGCCCATGCAGCCGGTGATAGCAGGCATTCATCTGCTGGCGCTGGGCTTCGTTGATACGCAGGTCGAAGGGGTTGCTGTCAGCGTCTTCAACGCCCGAGTTCAGGTTCTCGAACGCTTGCAGGCGCTCAAAGCCCGGCAAGCTGCGCACCATCGGCAGGATGCGCGAGTGAAAGGTGCGCACCACGGCTTGAGCTTCTTTAATAACAAGGGGTTGGCCCCACAGACTAAAAACTTCCATGAGCTTGTTGATGAAGTCTTTGCGCGACTCACGGGTGAAGGTCACCACCGTCATTGAGCTCAGCTCGAAGCCCAGGTAATGGGTGAGCAGCAAAATACGCAGTACCAAGGAGGTTGATTTGCCGGCACCGGCACCGGCAATCACCGAGGTAGACGGTGTATCGCTGAAAATCATCTTCCATTGCGCCGCGCTGGGCTGGACGTGAGCCGGCAACAATCGCGCAACATCAGCTTTGATGCGCTTTTTCAACTCGGCGGTGAGCGGCAGGCGCCAGTCATCAAACAGACTGTCATCAACTCCCGGCGCACGGTGCTCGTCCGGGCGGAAGTCGCGAATCAGCAGCACTTGCCGACCTTCCTCGAGGCCATCAGCCTTGCCCTCGCGATAGCCATATTCCACACCCGCTTCATGTCCGCTGCGAAAACCGTCGGCCTGACCGTGCAGCCATGAAAACCGGTGCTGGGCGCGCAAGCGAGTCAGACCATGGCCAAACAGGCGCGCGGCCAGGCGCTTAAACCAAGGCATTTCAGCCAGGGGACGCAGTTCGGGGGGCAAATCAGGCGGTTGTTGCGACACGCGGACTCCTGCGGTGAACAAGGTGTTTACATAAGGCCCCATGGTCGCCGGAATCGACGCTCAGTTCCAGCCAATTGCTTTGCAGTCATGCAGTTAGGCGATGAACTGAAAGTCAAAACGCCACTAAGCAATCAAGTAAATCGATAGGAATCAGGCATTTTTTACGCTTTTTATCGATCATGAGCTGCAGGATCATAAGCGCATCCACAGGAGACGATCATGCTTGAACTTCGACCTTTCACTTCCTTGGGCGGCGCCCACCACGGCTGGCTCGACGCTCATCACCACTTTTCATTTGCCGAGTACCACGACCCCAACCGCATGCACTGGGGCAACCTGCGGGTGTGGAACGACGACATCATCGCGCCGGGGACCGGGTTCCCGCAGCACCCACACCGCGATATGGAAATCATCACCTATGTGCGTGAAGGTGCGATCAGCCATGCCGACAACCTCGGCAACAAAGGCCGCACCGAAGCGGGTGATGTACAGGTCATGAGTGCAGGCACCGGGATCGCTCACAGCGAGTACAACCTGGAAGATACGCCGACCAAGATTTTCCAGATCTGGATTATCCCGAATGAAGCCGGATTGCCGCCTTCCTGGGGAGCCAAGCCGTTTCCGAAAGGTGATCGCGAAGGATTTGTAACGCTGGCCAGTGGCAAGGCAGGTGATAGCGAAAGCCTGCGTATTCGGGCGGATGCGCGGCTCGTTGCGGCGAATCTGAAGGCTGGGGAAAGTGCTGAATACCGGTTGGACAGCGGTCGACGCGCTTATCTGGTGCCTGCGACCGGAGTGATTGAGGTCAATGGCTTGCGTGCGCACGCTCGTGACGGCATTGCGGTAGAGGATGAGCAGGTGTTACGTGTTGTCGCCATCGAAGACAGTGAAATTGTCTTGGTCGACCTGGCCTGACGCTGTCCCAATGTGGGAGCGGGCCTGCTCGCTCCCACATTGGGTTTTGTAAGTGTTACTCGGAGATGGCGCCGTCTACCAATACCTGCGCTTCTTCCACCAACTGTTTGAGGTGATCTTCGCCAATAAAGCTCTCGGCGTAGATCTTGTAAATGTCCTCAGTCCCCGATGGCCGTGCAGCAAACCAGCCGTTTTCGGTCATCACCTTCAAGCCGCCGATCGCCTGGTTGTTACCCGGTGCGTGGCTAAGGATCTGCTGAATGTGTTCCCCGGCCAATTCAGTCGACATCACTTGGTCCGGTGACAGCTTGCCGAGCAAGGCTTTCTGCGCCGGCGTGGCCTTGGCATCCACACGAATCGCAAACGGCTCGCCCAGGGCGTCGGTCAGGCCGCGGTAGATCTGGCTTGGGTCCTGGCCTTTGCGCGAGGTCATCTCCGCGGCCAGCAGCGCCGGGATCAAACCGTCCTTGTCAGTGCTCCATACGCTGCCATCCTTGCGCAGGAACGAAGCGCCAGCGCTTTCTTCGCCGCCAAAGCCCAACGAACCGTCGAACAGTCCATCAGCAAACCACTTGAAGCCGACCGGCACTTCGTACAGGCGACGGCCAATACGTGCAGCCACGCGATCAATCAGGCCGCTGCTGACCACGGTCTTGCCCACGGCTGCGTCAGCGCGCCAGTCAGGACGGTTCTGGAACAGGTAATCGATGGACACTGCCAGGTAATTGTTCGGTGCCAACAGGCCACCGGACGGCGTGACGATGCCGTGGCGGTCGTGGTCCGGGTCGCAGGCGAAGGCCACATCAAAGCGATCCTTGAGACCGATCAGACCTTGCATCGCGTAGCTGGAGGACGGGTCCATGCGGATCTGACCGTCCCAGTCGACGCTCATGAAGCGGAAAGTCGAGTCGACTTCAGTGTTCACCACGTCCAGGTTCAGGCGGTAGTGCTCGGCAATGGCCGACCAGTAGCGCACCCCTGCTCCGCCCAGCGGGTCCACACCCAGGCGCAGATCGGCGCTGCGGATGGCGTCCATGTCGATCACATTGACCAGGTCAGCCACATAGCTGTTGAGGTAGTCATGGCGATGGGTGGTGTCGGCTTTGAGCGCCTGTGCATGGGTGATGCGCTTGACCCCGGCCAGTTTGTTGGCCAACAGTTCATTGGCCTTGGCTTCGATCCACTTGGTGACGTGCGTATCAGCCGGACCGCCGTTGGGCGGGTTGTACTTATAGCCGCCGCTCTGCGGCGGATTGTGCGACGGCGTGATGACGATGCCGTCGGCCAGGCCGCTGGTGCGGCCACGGTTGTAGCAGATGATCGCGTGGGAGATTGCTGGGGTCGGCGTGTACTCATCGCCTTCGGCCAGCATCACGTGCACGCCATTGGCAGCCAGCACTTCCAGCGCGCTGGCACCGGCGGGCGTCGACAGCGCGTGGGTGTCGAGGCCGACAAACAATGGGCCGTTGATACCCTGGGCTTCACGATAGAGGCAGATGGCTTGGCTGATGGCGAGCACATGCCATTCGTTGAAGCTCAATTCGAATGAGCTGCCCCGGTGCCCGGAGGTTCCGAAAGCCACACGTTGGGTGGAGATTGCTGCATCAGGCTGGCCGGTGTAGTAGGCCGTCACCAGTCGCGGGATATCCACCAGCAACTGGGCTGGCGCCGGCTTGCCCGCAAAAGGACTGATTGTCATGCATAAACCTCGGAAAGAAGGATTTGGAAAAAATGGCAGTTTACTGAGACTTGGACTGCTGCGCGACGCTATCGATCCTACAACAGTAAGAGAAACTTCACGCAATCAACCGTTCTGTGCCTGCTGCAGTGCTTCGCTTATAGCAGCCAGGGCGATATCCAGGTCGGGTTGCCCGTGAAAGGCGTAGCTCAAGCGCAGGTTCTGTTGATGCAGGCCACTGACACTAAACAACTCGCCGGGCGCAATCACTACCTGCTGGGCGAGCAGGCGCTGGAACACCTGGCGCATATCCACAGGCTTTGTGGAGCCCAACCAAAACGTCGCCCCGGCAGTTGGCGCGCGGTAGGCCACTTGGTCCCCCAGATGCTGCTCCAGGCGATGACGCATTTCCTCTGCCTGCTGGCGCAACTGCAGGTGCAGTGTGCGCAGGTGCTGGTCGATGCGACCGCTTTGATAAAGACGGGCAATCGCGCGCTGGCGAATCGACGACAACCGAAAGGAACGCAGCAGGAACTGTCGCTGCAATTCACTGCTCATGCGCCGAGACAGCAGATAACCATAAGGGGCTTCCGACCCAAGGACTTTCTCGAAAGAGGAAAACACCATCAGTCGCTCGGGGTTCACCAGTTCGCGCAAGGCTGCCTGCGGTTCTGTAAACCCCAATTCGCCATAGGTGTCGTTTTCCAACAGCCAGCAACCGTACTGATCGAGCATTTGCGCAACGGCCAGGCGGTCCTGGGTCGGCATAGCCACACCTGCCGGCAGGCTGACTGCCGAAGACAGCAACACCAGGTGCACCGGCTCATCGCACAACAATTGGTCAAGAGTCACCAGGTCCAGACGCCCCTGCAGCGTCCAGGGCAACTCGATAATACGTACCCCGGCATCCTGGAGAAGGCGCAAGACCAGCCAGTCGCAGGGTGATTCCACAATTACCGTCGTCCCCCTCAGGCCCAAGACTTCGACGAGGATGTCCAGTACACCGCGCAGGTCGGCACCGATGTAGACGTCATCGGCATGCCAACAGCGAGTGGGCGAAGAGGTATAACGCGCCGCCAGCGCTGCGCGCAGTTCCCAGACACCGCAGGGCTGGGCCCAGGGTTGCAGATGTTGCGGGTATTGGCGTACCAACTCCCGCTCCAGGCGCAACAGGTTGCTATCCAGCGACACCAGCAACGCAGGTTCATCGCCACTGAGCACCACCATGCCCGGGCGGCGCGCCGCTGCGTAAAGCCGATCGAGCAGGTCGCCAGCGACCCACGCCAGCGGGTTTGCCGACATAGGCCAGGCGTAATAGCCCGACTTGGCCACCGAATAGACCCTGCCCTCCTTCTCAAGCAGCGAGTAGGCGTACTGGACGGTCGAGATCGACACGTTCAGGCGCCCCGCCAATTGCCGCAGGGACGGCAGCTTTACCCGCGCGTCGGTACTGATGTCGTTAATCAGGTTGATCATGTAGCGGTAAACCGCCTGATACGCGAAATCCGCCCGCCGTTCGCCGCGCAGTATCATTGCCCGGACAATTGACAGGCCTGCGCGCTGTCATAGGCCGTGGCACCCGCGCTGCGCAATTTGCCGCCCGCGTTGACCAACGGACGTTTGCGATAGAGGTGCTGCAGCAAGGGCATTGGCAAGCCGCTGGTGTCGGTGACCCATTGCTGCAACATCTCAGCGCACGGCTTGCCCTGCAGGACCTTGTGCAGCTCGGGCAAAGCAACCAGCATGCCGGGATGGCACTGGCGCAAATAGCCTTCCAAGCGTTCGCCATGATGGATAAACGGCGAAAACAGCAGGCAAATCAATTGAGTCTCGTCCAGGCCGAAGAACTGCTGGGCGTGAGTGCTCGACTGGCTGCGCCCTTCACGCGTCCCCGCCTGCGTGAGTAACGCGTCGGGCATGTTCATGCGACTCAAGAAGTGTGCTGCCTGTTGGATAAAGCCTTGCACCCCTTCTTCATAGCTCATATCTCGCAAGCATTGAGCCTGCAACCCGCGCAGATGGGCCATCAGCAGCGGGATGGAATAGCTTGGATGGCTGAAATGAAACCCCAGCGGATCAGGGGCAAAGGCCATGAAGTCGGTGAGCATGGGCGAGGATGGGAGGTCTACGTTGTCCAGCAAATCGGCAATGCCGATGTAGGACAGGTTCCGGTGGCCGGTCTTGCTGGGGTTGTCACTGGCGACATAATGCTCCCCGTATGCATCACGGTAATAACCGGTACTCCATTCGTCCATACGTGCGAACAGCCCGGTCAGCGACGACGGCCAGGCCTCAGGCATGGCTATGCCAGAGCCCACTGCCGTGTTCTTGAGCCATGCAAGAAACTGTCTCTGCTTGCGCGGGGAGTCTGCGCTGACCAGTGCGTGCACCCCGCCATTCCAAGCGGTAACGCGCTGGTAAAAATCCCCCAATGCCAGGTAGGTGTCACTGCACACCGTAGCGCGGCAATCACCGGAACTCAGATGGCCGACAATCAACCTGTTGCGTTGGCTGCTTTCTCGCCCAACGACAGAGGCGGGTCGCAGGTGGTTGAAGAGCAATACTTCCTGGTTATCCACCATCAGTAACTCAACCCTTGGATCATCGTGCAGAAACAGGCGGCCATAGCCTTGATCGAGGCTGTCGAGCCTGCCCTCGGTCATGCCCGCATGCCGCAATGTCGCCACCCTCAAGTGAAAGGTACGCGGGGCGCGGCCAGCGATGGTCAACTGCGCGGCACGCAACAACGCCAAGGTGTAGCTGCTCACTTCGCCACCACCATGCGCCACCAGCACCTTGTAACCGCCCACTTGCTCCATGCCGCCGGCTGCCACGACGATTCGCTGGACCAGCAATTGGAGTGCCGTGCGTTCTGCGCGAGTAAAGTGCCCGATCAACCGCTGCAGAACTTGTTGGTAAACATAGTTCATAGCTTGTTCGTGAATAGTGCTCATCGTTTTACTACCTGAGTTGAAATATTAGTTTCAAGCAACTGCTGACAGTGTTTGCTCGACCGCTTGCGTCTGTAGGAAATTCGCGCACAGCTTTGTACGCCAATGACTAGACACTAGCACCGTGCAACACAACGACACGAGTATCCGAGGGCAAAGCCCAAGACCTGCAAGCGCGTAAACCTCTGGATCTATTGGGCCAAAACAAATCCGATCACAGTCCTAGGAACTTTCCGACAGGCTCTTACACGCCGTTAACCGACCATTAAAAGAACTTTCCGACACGCGCGCCAACCAACTTCCCCACTCATGGGCACGAAACTTTTCATGAGTGCACCTATTTCCCTCAAGCCATGTGAACGCCGCGACATTAGTTTCAGGCGCTCGCAACCGTAGTGTCAGATATTCAATCATTGCTCAGTCCTTGAGATGAAAGTGAAGACGCAATTATCAGTGCTGGAATAATGATTAATAGATACAGAACCCTGGCGAAAACCAGTGCAGATGAGCAACCGCCAGCCCAAACTCACGCGCACACAAAGACGCCGCACTGGAATTCAGGGCGGCGTCAGCGAAAAAGTCAGGATTCAGGGGTTAAAGTGCCAGCAGGCACCTGAAGGGGGGATACAGTTTAAGCCCTGTCAAATGGCGCATTTGCCCCATGCGCCAAGTGCTAGGAAGACGCGTTTGAGAACCTTCCTACGTACTAAACAGCTTCGACCTGCAACGCAACACGCTCGCGGCACGGGCATTCGTCCATGTATCGGTGCGCTTCCACGAACTGATTGAACGGGAACACGGTCGTTTTCAACGGCACCAGCACGCGGTCGGCTGTCAGTTGGTTGATATCGCGCAACGCCCGTTGCAAGGCTACGTGGTCCTGAATGATGCCCAGCTCCGGTTTGCCAGTGAAGTTACCGATGCAGTGCACAAAAAACTGAATGTTCTTCTGGAACGCCGCGCACGCCGGGAAGGGCGTCTGGTTACCGCCCTGCAACCCATACAGCACCAGGCTGCCACGGGGTGCCAGTACGTCACCGAGCAAGGACATCTGCGGGCCACCCAAACCGTCGAACACCACGTCGACACCGCGGTTGTCGGTGAACTTGTTGATTTGCATCAGCAGGTCTTGCTCTTCGGTGACGATGACCTTTTCCGCACCGAGCGACAGCAGATACTCACGCTCCGCGCTGTCCTTGGTAGCGGCAATCACCCGCACCCCAAGGGCCTTGCCCAGCTGTACAAAGGACGGACCGGCGCAGTGGCTGGCGTCAGTCACCAAGGCAAATTGCCCGGGCTTGACCCGTGCCAAGTCCACGTAGGCGAAGTAGGCGATCAACAGCGGCGTGTAGTGCACGCTCGCTTCAATAGGGCTCAAGAGATCCGGGTACCGGGTCAGGGCCGAACGGGGCAGGACGATCTGCTCACCATAGACCGGGTAGTCATTGGGGCTCTCGGCCGGAAAACTGGCGACTTTATCGCCCACTGCGAAGTCATCCACGCCATCGCCTACGGCGACCACCACCCCGGCCATTTCATGGCCAAGACCGGACGGTAATCTTGCATGGGAAGACGCCAGGTTCTGGCGCCACAAAATGTCATACCAACTGATGCCAATCGCTTCGACACGCACCTGCACTTCGCCCGGTGCGGGCTGCGCGGCTGCATGCTCTTCGCATTTGAGCACCTCGGCCGGACCAAACTTGTGAAAACGGATCGTGCGGGACATCGCAAACCTCGTCAAAGTAACCTCTAATGCCATGAACTCTATCTGGGCTTTACGGGTAAGGCCACCGGTCGCCATTAATAGTCGACATGTCTGTCATTGATTCAGCGTCTGAGGAATAGACCTCAGCTCTTGTAAGAAAACTCAATTTTCCTGTGCAGAATAACAGCCTTTCCCCGTAAGATTCGTGCTGGCCATTGTTGTTATATGCCCGCTCTCGTCAAGTCAGCTGACTCTTCCAGGACACAAGATGAACCGTAACGACCTGCGTCGTGTCGACCTTAACCTCTTGATCGTATTCGAAACCTTGATGCATGAGCGCAGTGTGACCCGCGCCGCCGAGAAACTGTTCCTCGGCCAGCCAGCCATCAGCGCGGCGTTGTCACGCCTGCGCGGGCTGTTTGATGACCCGCTGTTCGTGCGCACCGGACGCAGCATGGAACCGTCGGCCCGAGCGGTAGAAATCTTCGCCCTGCTCTCCCCGGCCCTGGACTCCATTTCCACCGCGGTCAGCCGCGCCGCTGAATTCGACCCGGCCACCAGCACCGCAGTGTTCCGCATCGGCCTGTCCGACGACGTCGAGTTCGCCCTGCTGCCTCAACTGCTTAAACGCTTGCGCGCGGAGTCACCCGGCATCGTGCTGGTCGTGCGTCGCGTCAATTACATCCTGATGCCCGGCCTGCTGGCCTCCGGCGAAATCTCCATCGGCGTCAGCTACACCGCCGACTTGCCGGCTAACGCCAAGCGCAAAGTATTGCGCCGCAGCCTGCCGAAACTGCTGCGCGCCGACAGCGTACCGGGTTCGCTGAGCCTGGACGACTTCTGCGCCCGCCCCCACGCGCTGGTGTCATTTGCCGGTGACTTGAGCGGGTTCATTGATGAAGAACTGGAAAAACTCGACCGCAAGCGCCACGTGGTATTGGCGGTGCCGCAATTCAACGGCCTGGGCACCTTGCTCGCGGGCACGGACATCCTCGCGACCGTGCCGGACTACGCGGCCGAGGCGTTGACCTCGGCGGGAGGGTTGCGTGCGGAAGACCCGCCATTGCCGGTGCGTAGCTTTGAGTTGCATATGGCGTGGCGTGGATCACAGGATAATGACCCGGGCGAGCGCTGGTTGCGGTCGCGGATTCAGATGTTTTTTGGGGACCCCGATAGCCTGTAATGGGATTCCACTGGATTCCATAAAGTCCTTTTATAACAACTGCTTATTGATATTTTTAGTCCACTGCCGCCTGTCTAAATCCAATGGATTCCACGACTCATGGGGGCATAATTGGGGGCAAATTTCGGTTCCTTAAAAAGGATGCCCCCATCGATGCCCCCAGATAATGTGGTTGTTTTCAAACGAAAACTCAGCGATGCCTTGATCCGCTCTCTGACCGAACCAGGTAAACACGCCGATGGCGAAGTTCCTGGCCTCTACTTGGAGGTCAGGGCGTCGAGCAAGGTCGGCAAATCCCCTTCCAAGGTTTGGCGATTGAAGTATCGGCTGCATGGGAAGGAAAACCGCTTCTCCATCGGCGCTTACCCCGACATTAGCCTCAAGGAGGCGCGCGACATTGCCCGCGGCGCACGCCGCGACGTGGCTAACCACACCGCTCCGCTCAAGGCCAAGACCGCCAAGATCGAGGCACAGTTGCTCAATGAAGAGCGCACCTTCGCTTACGTGGCCGAGCAATGGTTGGCATTCAAGTCTGCCGAACAGGTGACAAAATCCATCTCGGGCTTTACCGGAGCACTGAACAACCACATCTTGCCAGCCATTGGCAAAAAACCGATCAGCGAGATCAAGTTGGAGCACATCACTACGATCATCACTGAGTTGCGCCGCCAGCGCACCATGGCCCGGCGCGTGCGCACTATCATACGTGCCGTTCTGGGCTTTGCCGAAGGTCGCGGCTGGGTGGAGCGCAATGTGGCGCTCAGTAATATCGAGGAGTTGAAGATTCGCCACATCGTGACCAGCAACCCGGCGATCGAAAGGCCATCCGACCTGGGCAGGTTTCTTCTACGCCTTGATGACTGCAACGAGGGCAGCGTTGCCACAGCAATGCGTCTGCTGGTCATGTTGCCGGTCCGACCAGGCGAACTGGTGCAGATGCGCTGGGAAGATGTCGACTTGGTGGGCGCCGATTGGCGTTATGTGGTGAGCAAGACCAAGCATCTGGACAAGAGCAAACACATCGTGCCGTTGCCTGAACAAGCCTTGGTTCTGTTACGCGAGCTACATAAAACCCGCGTGGTGGATGAGGAAGGCAAAGGCTGGGTGTTCGTCTCGCCGGTCTATCCTGGACGTCCCATAAACCCGACCTCCATGCTCAAGTCCTTTCAGCGTATTTGGCCGGAGTACGACATCACTGCTCACGGCTTTCGCGCGACCTACAGAACCATCGCACACGAGCACTTGGGCATCGATCCAATTGTGCTCGAACTATCGTTATCCCACAGAATGCCAGGTGCACTAGGGGCTGTTTATGCGCGTGCGCAACTGCTAGCGCAACGCCGGGAAGCGGCTCAACGATGGGCTGACTATTTAGATCATCTACGGCAAAACGCTTGGCGAGTGACGACAGATTGACGATATACGAAAATCAGTAGATTGGAGCACGAAACGAGACTCGCATCTAGCGTCCGACCCATTGAAATCTAAGAGGTTTATTTTATTCCTTAAGTAGGAATGGACTCAATTCTGGACTTGCTTTTTGGATATCTCAATTGGAATTAATCCAATACAACCTACTGGGTTCTACCAATAGCCAATCGGAGCATTGCCATCAAGCTGACGGTCTCCATTGCTGGATAATCTCGAAATGAGTCCCCACCAACAAGACGTCCCGCCCTCTCCCGCACGCGCGAGGATAATCTGGAGTTGTGCTGGCTTTGGCGTCCTGTGCCATTTGGTTTCTTTGCCGGAAAGATGAGGGGCGAAATCCACTGCCCTTATGTCGGCGCCAACGCGCCCAGCTGGATCGTCAAGCCGAAAGCCAGGATGCCTATGTCATACCGACCCTGATCCTCAGCGACCTTGAGCAGTGCGCCAATTTTGCCCAACAGATCGAGCACGCCGGGTTGCGCGCGCTGGAACTGAACATTGGCGCACCTGATGGCGAAGAGGCTGCCAAGGGCGCCAACGTGCTGGAGCGCGACACCGACCGGATTGAGCAGATCGTGCGACGGATACGCCAGGCGACGACATTACCGTTATGGATCAAGTTGACCGGTAACCGTCCGCCCTGCACCCTCTCCTGACAACCCTCCAAATTAGCCAAGATAGTGGACACCATTTTTAGTGGACACTATCTTGGATACAGTTGCCCCAGCCCGTCGAACCGGTCGCCGCCCCAACTTCCCGCTCGACTTTAAACGCCGAGTCGTCGAAGCCACCTTCCAGCCCGGCGCCTCCGTGTCGTTGATCGCTCGCGAACATGACGTCAATGCCAACCTGGTATTTCGCTGGCGGCAACAGTACCAGGAGGGGTTATTCGGCCCGGTTAGCCAGGGTGTAACGCTCTTGCCAGTTCAGATGATCGAGGCGCCAATCGATCTGCCACAGGTCGTCCAGCCACAGGCGGAGTGTCATTCCGAGATCGCAGTTGAGGTCGGAAAAGCCAAGCTGCGTATCACGGGCGCACCCGATCCGCAGACGCTGCAATTCGTCTTGCAGCAGTTATTGCGATGATTGCCCCGCCCGCTGGAACCCGTATCTGGATCGCCGCAGGCGTCACCGACATGCGTCGTGGCTTCGATGGTTTAGCGGCACTGGTGCAGACACAGCTGGAAGCCGACCCGTTCTCCGGTCAGATCTTCGCCTTTCGCGGACGGCGCGGTGACCGGATCAAGTTGTTGTGGTGGGATGGCGACGGTTTGTGCCTGTTCTGCAAGCGACTTGAACAGGGACGCTTTGTCTGGCCGCAAGCAACCAGCGGCAGCGTGTCGCTGACGACCGCGCAGTTGTCGATGCTGTTGGAAGGCATTGATTGGCGCAGGCCAATTCGTACAGCACCCGTCCTCGCGGTCTGACTTGCCACGCTGAAAAAATCCCAAGTAACATTCGGTCATGACTCTTGCGACCGACTCCTTGCCTAACGATCTTCAACCCTTGAAGGCTCTGGTCTCTGCCCAACGGGCAGAGATTGAACGGTTGAAAATGATGATCGCCAAGCTGCGTCGTATGCAGTTCGGTCGCAGCTCCGAACAACTGGACGCGATGATCGATCAGCTCCAACTGAGTCTTGAAGAGTTGCAAGTCAGCCAGACTGAACTGACGCCGCCAACCGAACCGCCACCTCGCCCTGTCTCTCGGCGCAAGCCGTTACCTGAACACCTGCCTCGCGAAACTTACGTCCATCAGCCTGAGTCGCAATGCACCGGCTGCGGTGGGAAGCTTCGCCATTTGGGTGAGGATGTGTCCGAAGTCCTGGAGTACGTTCCGGCACGTTTCAAAGTGATCCGCCATGTTCGCCCGAAGCTGGTTTGCCGCTGCTGCGAGCACATCGATCAGGTGCCGGCACCGAGTCGCCCGATAGCCCGAGGCCTTGCAGGCCCTGGGCTACTGGCCCACGTGCTGGTCTCCAAGTTTGTTGACCATTTGCCACTTTATCGGCAGTCCGAAATCTACGCCCGTGAGGGCGTGGAACTGGAGCGCTCAACCCTGGCCGACTGGGTGGGCCAGAGCAGCCAATTGCTCAGGCCACTGGTCAACGCGCTTGAGCACCACGTCATGAGCGGTCACAAAGTCCATGCCGACGACACGCCGATTGGCGTACTCGCGCCGGGCAACGGCAAGACCAAAACGGCTCGCCTGTGGACATACGTGCGCGACGACCGACCTGCGGGTGACTCGACACCGGCGGCGGTCTGGTTTGCCTACTCGCCGGATCGCAAGGGGCAACATCCGCGCGCTCATCTCAAGAGTTTCAGCGGGATCTTGCAGGCTGACGGCTACGCCGGTTTTGCTCAACTGTATGCGACAGGCACTATTGAGGAAGCCGCCTGCTGGGCTCATGCCCGACGCAAGTTTTACGATGTCTACAAAGACCAGGCTTCACCCCTTGCCGCCGAGGCGCTGCAACGGATTGCGGCCCTGTATGCCATCGAGAGCGAAATTCGAGGGCAACCGCCCGACCAACGCAAAGCGATTCGGCAAAGCCGGGCCAGTCCGCTGCTGGAACACCTGCACGCATGGCTCAATCAGACGCTGACTCAATTGTCGAAAAAGTCGGCATTGGGCGGTGCAATCCTCTATGCCCTCAACCGGTGGCAGGCCTTAATGCGCTACTGCGATGACGGCCGAATCGAAATCGACAACAACGCTGCCGAACGGGCGCTACGCGCCGTCGCGCTGGGCCGCAAAAACTACCTGTTTGCCGGTTCCGATGCCGGCGGAGAACGAGCCGCAGCGATTTACAGCCTGGTGGGTACTGCCAAGCTAAACGGGTTAAACCCACAGGCCTATCTGACCTCCGTGCTTGAACACATTGCCGAGCACCCGATCAATCGGGTGAGCGAGTTGCTACCCTGGAACATATCCTTGAACCACACTGAACACTGTGAGGCCGCCTGATTCATGGTTAAAACTGTCCGTTTACCCAAACCCGCGCCCGACCTGTTGCTGCTGCACATCGAGCTGAAGTGGATCACTCCGAAGATTTGGCGTCGGTTCGCGGTGCCTGAAAACATCACCTTGGGAAAATTGCACCATGTCATCCAGGTCGTGATGGGCTGGAGTGATAGCCATCTGCATGAGTTTGAAATTGCCGGTGAGAATTACGGCATGCCCGACCCTGATGGCTGGGGGCCGACGGTAAACCCGGAAGCCCGTAAAACGCTGATCAAGGCGCTGAACGGAAAGCGGACATTTAATTATCTCTACGACTTTGGTGACAGTTGGCATCACAGTATCAAGGTCGAAAAAACGCTACCCGCTATTGCCTGTCCTCAGGTGCCGTATTGCATCGACGGCGCCAATGCTTGCCCACCGGAAGACGTGGGTGGCGGGCCTGGTTACGAGGAGTTTCTGGAGGCGATGGGCAACCCCAATCATCCAGAGCATGACGCCATGGTTGAATGGCATGGCGATGTTTTTGATCCTGCGGCATTTGAGTGCGAGCGCGTGAACCAGTGGTTGAAACGGATTAAGGTTTGAGTTGTAAGGCGGTGTAGCTCGGACGCTTACGTTGACCGGGCAGAGCGAAAACGTCGTCGGCCTGGCCGAAGCTGCCCGCCGGAGCAGCGCCGACAGCGTGGTGATGATGGGGCGCTTCATGGGATTTCTGCCCGACCTGGAAACAGAACGCCCGCTACTCGGTACGTAGGCGGCAATTTGCGGCGGTTGGGCCCTGCCGCTGACCGCCCGCTGGCTGATAGTGACCCGTAAGAAGCTCGGTGCGGACTTGCGGAACAGCACGCACATTGCCCCCAATTTTTTCTGGCCAAGACCTCCTCGCTGATCCCTTTAGCAGTCATAGTGATGAACAAAAAACTTACCCACTCTTCAAGGCATAGCTGGACCGCCTTCTGGCAATAACCGCAATCCTTTCGGCCGTAAATCGCATAATCAGGCGTATCTATTCAGTGCCTCAACTCACCACTGAATTTTTTCGTAGTCACGAACTCTTCAGCCAACGTGGGATGTATCCCTACCGTCGAATCCAACTAAGTCTTCCTCACTCCCATTTTGACTCCCACGGCAAGTCCCTGAATTATTTCCGCCATCTCTGGCCCAACAGATGGGGCCGGAATACCGTATTCATGGCGTTTTCGACAATCAGCTTCATAAAGCTCCGCTCGGCATTACCGGGCAAGATGTACTTGAGGGATCTGAATTACGACTAAAACACACTGACTGCAGCGCCACCGTGTCTTGCTGAATCTTCGATCAATCCGACACCTGTCGCATTGAGAAGAGTGAATATTGCTGTGGCGATATTCCAGTAGTCCAGGCCGCCCTCGCCTCCCGCATAAAGGTGCTCAACTACGGCAACTGCTTCATTGATAGCAATTGGAGTCGAGGCAGTCCGATGGATCACGTCAACGACTGCATAAATATTGCTTGGCCACTCCAAAACTGTTCATAAACTACTTCATCGCTGTCTTGCGTCGCAACTTGCGCGCATTATAGTCCAAGACTTTATAATATTGGGGCGTCGCCTTGTTGCGTAAGGGACGACATCAAAGTTGTTCATCATACCGTCCTCCAAAAGCACACACTTCTCTTGGGCTCCGTACTCATAACGTTCAAGACACTGCAATCAAACTTGAAAAAGCAGCACCTTTCTTTGCTATTTTAGAAACGATAAATTTTCTAATATTTTCATCGCGGCCCCTCAGAGGAAGATCCCGCGATTGGCTGGAGTTTTCTGACTGACTAGGCCGTCAAAAATCGATGAAAACTCCATGGTGATGCAACCACCACCGACAATGAGAGTCCGCATCAGGATGCTTCTCGAGATCAAACATCTCGACGGACGTAAATACTCCAAATAACCGACTGCATAGGAATAGAGTTTTTGGGAACGCAGCCGACATTCACGCAAGTTTCAATCCCTCTTGAGCGGCCAGTCAGGCTGGTCGTACTCCACCAGATCCCGCGCTTACGCAAAATAAGTTGTAATGATAGTTAGACATCTATTACTTCCAATTAGCAAATAGAATACGCACCCTCAAAGGGACTTAATCTGCTCAGCCTTGATGTGATTGTAAGTACTTTGGGGACGATGAATCAGCCGCTCACTAATGAGTGCATTAGCAAGGGGTTTGCGCTTGGCGCGAATCGCGGACTCCAGCAAGGTACGGGAGAAGACATCGCGCTGGGCAAGGCTCCCACCGAACAAATGACTTTTGTTATTCACACTCATTAGACGCTCGATACTCTTGGCATAATCACCTTGGGTGAACGCTAGAAGAGCCTCGCAGACAGGCAGGCCGACCTCTCGGGTCATAAAATGGTTCGAAGCCGACCGGTCACCGTATTTGACGTACTCCTTCAAACTTTTGATTTGATCGCTGGCCGTGGCGAAGTCGCCGCTTGCAGCGAGCGCGATCATCGCGTGAGCGTCGTTGAAGGAGTAAAAATTCTGGCCAATCTTGGAGCGCCAGGAGTCAGCCAGTCGTTTAGCCCTATCAGCGACATCATGACCTTCCAGATAAACACGCCACAGGACCGAGGAACCGTCTAGCAAGACCATTGGCATTGGCTGAACGTTCGTCCAGTGGATGTATTTGTCATACGCCTCCAATGCGCCCGTCAGATCGTTGGACTCCAGTAGGAACAGGTCCAAATGCACAGCATTGTGCGAAACCATGCCGTTATCGGTTGACCACGTCGCCTCATGCTTGCGCATAAAACTGACGCCCTCCACGTAGTTGTTCTGCATTTCTAATGCGTGAGCGACCGCATGTATGCCCCAAATGTCCTTAGGATTGCGAGAAACAGCCTCACGCGCAGTTTGCTCAGCGAGTTCGAAATGCCCGGACTCTTCCTGACCGAAACTGAGCATTCCAAGCAAATAGCCATAGAGCGGGTGTTGTGAGTCCCATGCTCCCAATACCCTAGCGACACGCTCGTGCAGGTTACTCGCATCGCCCACGAGGAAATCAATTTGATGGCCGCTCAGGAGCGCCAGAATATCCGTCGGATATTCGATCAAGAGCTCGTCGAGTAGCACTGAGGCCCTATGGAGATTGCCCGCAACCCATGCTTCCAGAACCGCAACGTGCATACGCTCCCGACGATTGAACATTCCGGAAGCAACAGAGCGGATCACGTTAAGGCTATCCACTGCTGCCTTAAGGTCATCACGATCGGTGGACCATAGGGAAATATGTGCGTTAAAGACCTGCCCCATCACGAACGTCGGTTCGATCGCTAGCATTTCCTGCGCCTGAGGAACCGGGTCACCAAAACGACAAAGAATCGAAACTGCCTCATTGAAATGGCCCAACGCCATATCGCTGTGAACAGTAACATCGAGGTTATTAAGGTCTTTCATTTGCTAATTCCCGTTCTTCATGTGCAAAACCAAATGATCAATATCGTCACCGACTGCAACAAGCAAGTGAATAATCTTAAGCATCGATGAGTACAAAACCATAGAACCAACAACCAGAATTCGATGTGACACCGAATACTGGCCACGCCAAGATCTGAGAGTTCATTTGATCACTCGAAGCACTGACTGACCACAGAAGCATAGCTCAGGTTAGAAACTTATTTCAGAGACAGCACACTAGAGAGCCGGAGTACGCCCCCGGTCTTGATCGTCACCCAGGACCTCGTTAACAGACGGTCATACGCAGGTGTGTGGGCTATGATGGTGAAAAGGCGATTCTTCACATCATCGGATGGATACACCCGGATCGCCAGCAACCTCTTTCTTCAGGAAAGGCAAGGCTGCAAGGTAAGCCACAGCGGCGTAGGCATGGTTAGAAATGCTGGCAGCGCTCTGGCTTCTGAGGAGGAAGTCGATGAATTGATACGCCTCCTTCGGATGCGGCGCATCAGCCGGGATGGCCATCAGATCACACCAGACCAGGGTGCCCTCCTTGGGTACTGCATAATGTACGTTGACATTGTTCCCGGCTTCGGAAGCCCGATTCTTCGCCATCAATACGTCAGAGCCATAACCTAGCGCCATGCAAATATCGCCATTGGCGAGATCGCCCAGGTATTTGCTGGAATGAAAGTAACGAATGTGAGGCTTTACCTTTGCCACCAGATCGCTGGCCTTGCGGAGATCAGTTTTGTCCTCCGAGCTAGGATCCAGACCTGAGTAGTTAAGAGCAATCGCCATAACTTCAGAAGGCGAGTCCAGCATGGCGATGCCGCAACCAGCCAGTTTCGCTGCATATTTGGGATCAAAAATTATATTGAGTCTGTCGATGAGGACGTCTCCCAACCTGGCTTTGACTTTATCAACGTTGTATCCAAGGCCGACCGTACCCCATGCATAAGGCACACTTCGGGAGTTATCTGGGGCGTGGGTCGCGAGACGATGCATCATGGCCGGATCTAGATTCGCATTGTTCATCAACATCCCCTTGTCCAGGATGGTGTAAATACCTGCCTTAGCTTGTCTCTCGAGATAAGAGCCGCTCGGCACGACGACATCGCACCCCGTTATGCCGGACATCAACTTCGCCTCTAGCACTTCGTTGGAGTCATAGAGGTCGTAATTGATCTTGATACCGGTTTCCTGTTAAAACTGTTTCAATAAGGAAGGATCAATGTACTCCACCCAGTTATACACATTGACGACTCGCTCCTCCGCAATCGCGGTAATCGCAACTAACAAACAAATACCGAAAAATATTTTTATTATCATGCTTAACCTCGAATATGTTTTTTCAGGCTTTATATACTTCCACACCTCAAATTAACCTAGCTTACGAACGCCCCCACTCACCTTATCTTATTTTGCCATTTACTAAACACATCGAAGACATATGAGTTGTTTTCAAAACACCCATCCAGCCGAGGCGCCAAAGTAACCTTTGCCAAGCAAAACAGTTTTTAACGCAAAAAAAGTCTTAAAGCAGGGAATATTTAGATAGCAAAAAAAGCTTCTTACTTTCTGCCGAAAAGGGTTGCCACCGTAATCAGTGGCAACTTGTGAGAAATTTAGCTCGCAACACAACTACGGACAGATTGATCGCTAGGCTTAGCACTAGCACTACTGTCAAGTCTTGGATCGACGGTGCGCACAGTAGCGACTTTGTTCTGGGTGAAAAAGTCGATCGCATCCTTGCCTTGTACCTTATTGTTCCCCACCAGAGACCCCTTGATACCACCGAAGGGAAGATAAGGATGTGGAGCGCAAATGCCGACATTCACACCAATCATCCCGACGTCAGCCTCGCTGATGAATTTTTCGATGTAGAACGCGTTCTGTGTGAAGATGCAGGCACCGTTACCGAGCTTGTGATCTTTTATCATTCGTAGCCCGCCGTTGATACAGCCGACCTTCATGATGCTCAAAACAGGGCCAAAAATCTCTTCTTTGGCAATTGTCATGCAGGGCGTCACGCCCTCGAAAATGCTCGGCCCAACATAATAGCCATCAGCGCACTCAGGGGCGATGTCGGGATTGCGTCCATCGAGAAGCAGTTTGGCGCCTTCAGCAATGCCGATCTCGATGTAATTCTCAATACGCGCCTTGGCTTTCGCCGAAATCACAGGCCCCATGAAGACATCCGGGTCCATTGCGTTGCCCACGCGGATCTTCTTGGACGCCTCAACCAGACGCGCCACAAACTCGTCATAGATCTCAGGCACTACAGCGATATTGGAGACAGCTAGACAACGCTGACCAGCCGAACCGTAGCCCGACATCAGAATGTTTTCGATGAGCAGATCCATCGGCGCATCTTCCAGAGCAACAAGAAAGTTCTTTGCCCCCCCCAACAGCATGGTCTTCTTGCCGGTACGTCCACAGCCTTGAGCGATCGAATGCGCAGTAGGCGTAGAGCCCACCAAGCATACACCTACCACGTTGTCGTCGTTGTACCACGCCTCCACCGCCTCACGGTCGCCATGGACGATATTGAGAACACCTTTGGGCAAACCTGCTTTAATAAGAATCTCCATCATTTTCTGCATGAAAAGAGGAGATTCTGTAGAAGGTTTATAGACAAAGGTGTTGCCCGTTGCGATTGCAAATGGCACGAACCAACCAAACACCAACCCTGGGAAGTTGAACGGTGCGACACCGCAGAAAACACCGAGGGGAGCCTTGATGACGCGTCCGTTGATGTTGGTCGCTATACCTTGGATGGTCTCCCCCTGAATAAGCGAAGGCACTGCACACGCCATCTGAACGATTTCAATAACGCGTCCAACCTCACCCCGGGCTTCGGAAATGTGTTTGGCCTGGTCGACAGCAATACACTGAGCCAGCACTTCTAAATTGTCTTTCATGGACTGGTACAGCTGAAAAATCACGTTCATCCGCTTGGGCAACGGTGTCGAGCTCCAGGCAGGAAACGCCTCTGCCGCCGCTGCTACAGCGGCCCGTGAGGTCTGCTCGGAAGACATTGGCACCTCACCAATGACAGCACCAGTGGACGGATTGTAAAGCGGCACGTATTGACCGCCCGGCTCATCAAGCCAAACACCGTTGATGTGATTTTTGATCTTGTGGAATTCGCTGGTATTGATGGTGCCCATACTCTTCTCCATTTGTGGGTGATGCCGCAAGAAACGCCGTATCCGCCTGCATCAATGTGGAGATAAATTACTGGCAGCCCGGCATCAACACGTAGATCCAGCACAGCAAAAACGTAAGTACCATCCTCCTCACATAGCACTCCCAGAGCTCCTCGCCACTGGCTCGACGGAATTATCCGATCTGGTCCTATCGCAAACAGCTCACCAAAACTACGGTCAAGCACGGTAAGCAGTACGATGGGCTAACTTGTGAGGAAAGATTAGGGATAAGAACAACGGTGACTCCTACGTCTTTAACCTGGACCGGCAGCATGTATTCCGCCGCCCACCGGCGGAGTGATCATCATCGGACAAAGTTGTGCACCAATCGAGATGCATTATTTCTCCGGCGGTCTGACTTATTCGGGACACCCACTGGCAATGGCGGCACTGGCGCAATGCTCGATGCGATGGCTAATGAGGACATGAACGGTAACGCAATGTGGGTTGGTCACGATATCTTGGGCGGGGTCTCGTCGAGCTGATCGAGAAACACAAACTAATTGGAGATGTCCGTGGTATTGGCCTGTTCTCGGCCCTGAAGTTTGTAAGCAGCCGATCAAATTTCCCTTTCTCCTCAGATTGTCCCCGGACATGAAGGCCGATCTTCAGACCCGCGGGTTGCTGATCTTCAAGGTAGAAACCGGATCCAAGTATTCCGAGCGCTATTCGGCATAACGCAAGTACTGAGGTAGGTCAGCCCCTACCTCAACCAACGGATCAGCCGCCTCGATCTACGGCGAGTCGATCAATTATTTTGGCAATGATCTCAATACCCGGCCTGATTCGTTCTGTCGGAATGGACGAGTAGCCCAGTCGAAAATAATTGAGTGGTGGGCTACTGCATTGGTAATAGAGAGCTCCCACTTCCAATATCACACCTTCTTTCTCCGCCTCCTGCTTTAGTGCCCTTGCGTTTAGATTTTGACTTCCTTGAACCCAGTATGAAGACCCACCGAATACCGGTGGAGTGGTGGAACCAGGCAGTAGCTCCTTTAGGGCAACATTCATAGTGTTCCTGCGTTCCTCATAGACCTCCAAAAGATGGCGTATGAGCGAATCATGATAGCCGCGCTCAAGAAAAAGCCCGACAGCTCGCTGATTATTGGTCGGAGGGTGACGGATCATCATGCGTCGAAATTCACGCAACTCAACGATCAACTCCTTCGGCGCTACAATATAACCAAGTCTCAAACCGGGGGATAAAGTCTTCGAGAGACTTCCCACGTAGATAACTCGATCATGAACGTCAATGCTTTTAAGCGCCGGAGTCGGAAAACTTGAAAAATTTGTTTCGCATTCGTAATCATCTTCAATGATCAAAAAATCATCTCGAACAGCGCGCTCCAACAGTGCATGACGTCTTTCCATCGGCATCGTTACCGTGGTCGGGAACTGATGGCTCGGAGTGGTGAATATTAAATTGCAACCGCAGAGCTGGTCATTAATTAGCAATCCGCGCTCATCAATATCGAGGCAACGCTTACTGGAGCCTGCAAAATCTGCCATGTGACTCAGATCTGGATAACCTGGGTCTTCAAAGCCGAACACTGTGGAGTTGTCCAGCAACAAGTTCAGGATCATAAACAGGGCGTTCTGCGCACCTACCGTGATTAGAATGTTTTCTGGCTTTGCCCATATTCCGCGTCGAGGAAGTACTCGGGAGTGAATCTGCTGAATCAGCAATGAATCATCCGAATCATAGTGATCAGATGACCAGTTGCGAGACGGTTGCATGCGGACTGAATCTAGGCAGCACTCGCGCCAATGACTGACGGGAAACATTTCTGGATCGAGCTGGCCGTATATGAACGGATACGGGTACTGCTGCCAGTTGGACTGTTTGTTTAATCGCTTTGCAGATGGCTTTATTTTCAGAAAGGTCTCCCAATCAGGGGTGCTCACTGACTCTAAGACATCGCTTTCAGAGCGTCTTAGCTTATTCTTCAATATGTTGGGATCGACATAAAAACCTGCCCGTTCCCTCGAAACCAAATACCCATCGGCAATCAAATCCTGGTAGGCAATGATTACCGTATTTCTGGATATTTTGAGCATTTTGGCGAGCTCACGAGTTGAGGGTAGCGGCACCCCCAGAGGTACATGACCTTCGAGTATCGCCGTACTGATCTGCTCACGAACCTGCTGCTGTAGCGTCGAGAAACTATTGGATGAGAGTTGAAACAAGTGTTTAAACATTAGATAGAGCCTCGAACCTCTACAATTTTCTTGATTTACTTCCGGACCCAATCAAATCGACGCAGGTGAAAAACACTCTACCACTCCGGCTGCAGATCGGAACCCGGAAGAAAAAACAGATCGGCACAGTGCATGTCCGAAAAACGAAAAAACTGCCCCAAAATTGGGGCAGTGATGACAAATCAAAGCAACTCAGTTTTGCGACCCTTCCATGACGATAGAACCGATAATCTGATATTTTCGACGATCATAGAATCGGAAATACAAAGCCAATCCCCCTCCTATGGCAAAGCTGCCCAGCACGATCCAGGGAATAGCCTTGAAGAACAACGAACCTGCGGCCGCACCCGCCGCAAAGTCTAGGTGAGCGAACAACAGATACACCACATAAAGCATTCCGATTCCCCCAAGCAATGGAGCTAGGAATGTCTTGAACCAGTGGGCGTCGGCACGATGCTCAGGACGAACGTGGAAGAAAAAGATCACTGCAAATGCGCAAAGTGACTGGACGATCAGGATCCCCATCGTCCCCATCACCGCAAGCAATGCGAAGAGGTCTGCATATGGATCCTTGCCTGCGGCATAGAAGGCCAACACGATGGCCGTCGCAATGACAGTCTGAACAAATGAAGCGATATGTGGCGAACCATGATCCTCATGTGTACGCCCCACGGTTCTGCCCAGGCACTCAAACAGATTCTCGCGCCCCAGGGCGTAGATGTAACGTGCAGCGCAACTGTGGAACGCCATCCCGCAAGCGAAGGTACCGGTCACGATCAGAAGCTTGAAGACGACCACCGACCAAGCCCCAAGATAATCCCTTGCTGGAGAGAAAAACACTTCGGCACTAGTGGCAGGATCCTGTGCGAGCCGAATCGCCTCCGCCGGACCATGTGCAGCTACTACCATCCAGGAAACAAAAATGTAGAAAATGCCGATACCCACGACCGACAGAAGAGTCGCAATCGGAATGATCTTCTTCGGATTACGTGACTCTTCGCCATACATTGCGGATGACTCAAAACCGACCAAAGACCAGAACGCGAAGAACAATCCAATACCAGCGTTTGCGCCGACTATGTCTGCTGCGGGCGTGAATGCCATCAATGGATTGATAGACTCGGGAACGAGACCATCAGGACCTCCACCATTGAAAAGGACAGCGCCGGAGACTCCGGCCAACATCAGTATTTCGAGCACAAGACAAACGCCAAGAACCTTAGCCGTCAGCGAGACATCGTAGTAACTGAGCAGGCAATTCGCTCCCAACATCAATAAAGCAAAGTAAATCCAGTTCAGGTGAATACCGAACTCAGTGGACGAGAAATCTGCGGCAAAAAAAGCGAATATTCCAACCAGAGCAGCCTCAAAGACCACGTAGGTGACGGTCACAGCCACACCGGATGCCATGCCAACGACACGCCCCAAACCATGGGAAATGAATCCGTAAAACGCACCCGTCGCCGTGATGTATTTAGCCATCTGAGCATAGCCAATTGAAAACAGGGCCAGAATGATCGTTGCGACCAGATAGCCTGCGGGAGCATATTGACCATTGCCACTGCCGATGGCTATGGGAACGTTCCCAACCATCGCCGTAATCGGCGAAGCGGTTGCAATAGTCATAAACAGCACACCAATTAAACCGACTGAGTTTTTTCTCAAACGGTTAACGCACTTACCGCTCTCACAAGACTGGGGGGCCAGAGCACCACTCAGTATATTATCATTCATATAATCCCCTCACTTCCAACCGGTCCCTATATGATCTATAGGAATACCGAATCGATTTGCACTGCCATGAAATACCTCAGCAAAGCTAAAAAGCACATACATCATGCGCGCTTTCCGGATCTGCAGAGAGTTTATTGGATATCGAAAGACAACCCAGTAGGCACTATCGAGCAAACTTCAAAAATGGCTAGATCCAGCAAGACAAAACATATGGCTCCAGAAGAAAATCATCAAATAACAATGAGATAGAGGATATTTTCCCCATACAGACAACTTTTAAAGTGGAAAAAAAACCAAGCCTAGCCTCCAATTCATCACTTACCACCATGCTAGGCTCTGTTCCCGTTTCACATAGGTAGCCAAAGAAAAGCACAGGCCATGGCTACCACACTCTCGTAATTTCTCTTGAGCTTGTCGAACCGTGATGCCACCGCCCGGTAATGCTTCAACCGAGCAAAGGCGTTTTCCACCAGGTGCCTATTTCGGTAAAGCCCTGTATCCAGATCAGTGTTTAATTTCACAGAGTTACGCTTTCTTGGAATCACTACCTGCCCACCCTGTTGGACGATTTGCTCTCGGATCGCTTCGCTGTCATAGCCTTTATCAGCAGGGCACCTTGACGATCTACGAGGGAGCCTGAGTGCAGTCGTTTATCTGACCTCCGGTAATTTCGAAGGCAATCGGCAGCCCACAAGCGTCTACAGCCAAATGAATCTTGCTGGTGTTGCCTGCTCGGCTTTTCCCTATTGCTTCATCCTTTCCACTGGCAGCACCTGCACTGTGCTGGTGGGCTTTGGCATAGCTGCCATCAATGAAACCCCACTCCATATCGGGATCAGTCACAGGAACCTGAAGCACCTTGAGCCACTTGCCAGACGCAGACCAAGCATTGAAACGCTTTTAGATCTTGCTCCAGCTTCCGAAGGCATGAGGTAGATCTCGCCAAGGACACCCAACACGCATGCGATACAGAATGCCTTCAACTGTCATGCGCAGATCACGCTTTGTTGTAGATGGGCTCGTGAAGCAGAATTTCCCGTAGCTTCGGCCAGTGCTCATCGCTGAGCATGAGTCGGGGCATTGCAAGCTCGTATTGGTGTTGTGTGAGAACTGCAAGGATACAGCTTGTTCTTAAGGATCAATGGCTTAGCGCGAAACGGGAACAGGCCCTAGTGGAATCCTACGCCATTCCGCCAAAAATCTAGATTTAGAGAGTACCCTACCCTCAGCGATCTCAATAACGCCCAATATATCGGATACAGTTTTTTCCAGGTGCTTGCCAGCCTTGTAATCGCCAAGAGTATCCACTCCTTCATCATTCACAATGAAGTTGGGACGCTCGACAAAGGTACCAACCAATTGATAATCAAAATCAAGAACCGCAACCACCGGCATAAGTATTTCGTTTAACCCCAGCCTTTCTTTGAGATCTTCTTCACCACGCCCCTTAGAAATGATAGACATGTCGATCTTACGCTGAATCTGACAAATGTAATTGAAAACTGGAATACTTAAGTGACAATCAGGGCACCACATCTCCCCTACCACCAGTAAGTTATAATCTCCGACAACAGAGAAAAGTCGCTCGAGTGTTTTATGAGAAACGCACGCCCCTTCTGACAACTTTCGCTCAATTGCGTGAACAGCGAAAACTTCAGAGTCCAGGCCACCGTATACGAAGCTCCCAAAATCCTGACCGATCTCAAACAACTCCTTTAATGAAACCATTACAGTCTCCTATGCTCGATGGTGTAAAATGACTACTCAATCACCCACGCGCCAATCAAAGCGGCGCCATCAACAGCTCCATAAATAGACCCGCCAGGGCTGTGATAGGCCGCTTCCGAACATGAACCACATACAAAACACGCTTTAAAACATTAATTCTAGACACCGAGTAAATCACCACATCCCCCACCAACACCAGCTCTCGTACCGACCTGCGATGGTAATATCGTTGCGCCCATTCCTGCAGCAACGGCTCTTGCAATACCTTCTTACTACCAATCTCGATGGTGTTTGCCGTTTTAATGCCCAGGCTGTAAAGCATTTCCATAGCCACAGCTCTGGTTCCAGAACCTTGCTCTCGCAGTATCCATGTGGGTGCAGCACCTATTCCGTGGTTGACGTACAAATCCAGTGCGTCAATCAAAGATGGATGCGTAACAATCTCAAGTTCCTCCTCTTGCCAACGGGTCGCGCTGAGCCGCTCGTTTTCGACGACACCCTCGACAACTGCCATATCGACGTCGTAATCGAGCAAAGCCTGACACATAGACTTGGTATTTCCCAAGATGACGCAAAGGTCGAGATTAGGTGATGCCTTCTGCAGCATAGCCAGATAGGAGGGGAGCCAGTAACCGACTACGGTAGTGCTAGCTCCTATCACAAGCCTTCCGCTTTTCTGGCTAAGCCTCGCTTGAATATCATCGATTGCGGCCTTCTCCAGTTCGAAGATTGCGTATGCGTGACCATACAGTGAGGACCCACTATCGGTAAGAATCACTCTTCTGGAATTTTTAGGACCGAGTATCCCGCGCTCCACCAAAGGTAATCCTAATTGCTCCTCCAGCTCTCGCACTGCTTTCGACACTGCGGGTTGGCTTATGTAAAGACGCTCAGCCGCCTTGGAAAAACTTCGTTCCTGCGCGACATTGAAAAAGATCCTGAGAAGGTGCAGATTTATCGACACGAATCCTCCACACTTAAGAAATGAGCAACACAATGAGCCTGGCAGGAGAACGCATCACCTATTAAAAGTTTAACAACATGCAGCTAAAGCGCTGTCCAGCGCACAAATTATCTCATCAATATCGTTTTTTGTAACAATGAGCGGCGGCGCTAAGCAAATGTTGTTATTTAGCGTTTTGAAAGACCGGTTGGTACGACCGATGATGACGCCCTTTAGCATACAGTGTGCAGCAATAGCCATACAGATGCTTTCATCCACCGGTTCTTTGGTGACGCGACTTGATACGAGCTCAAAGCCAGCGAATAAACCCTTACCGCGGACGTCACCAATCATCTCGTACTTATCTTTAAGTTCCATCAATCTGGCTCTTAAGTAATGGCCTTGAACAGTTGCATTATCTAGAAGTCCTTCGCGTTCAATAATGGCCATATTGGAGAGCGCCGCCGCAGGCCCTGCAGCACACCCGCCGAAAGTTGAAATGTCACGGAAGTAGTCTAGCCGGGGATCGAAATCCTCTTTGAATAGCTGAAAAACTTCTTCAGTGGTCACTGTGCAGGAAATCGCCGCATAGCCTGAGGCAAGCCCCTTGGCCATCGTGACAATATCGGGTTTAACATTGTAATGCTGGTAGCCAAACCAGGTGCCAGTGCGACCCAATCCGCAAACAACTTCGTCGATGTGTAGCAAGATGTTGTACTTCTTACAAATTGCCTGGACATGCTCGAAGTACCCCGCCGGGGGCTCAATGATTCCGCCACCGGCCGTGATCGGTTCCAGACAGAGGGCGCCAATCTCATCAGGCCCTTCCCGCAAAATGACGCGCTCGATTTCTTCAGCCGCCCAACGACCATAGTCGCTTGTATCGGCACCGTCTTGAGCTCTGTATTCACAGCAATGGGGAACCTCAACGAAGCCAGGGGTCAGGGGGCCGTACTGCTCTTTACGCTCGAACTGGCTAGTCGCACTCAATGTAGCAATGGTGGTGCCATGATAGTCACGTTCGCGAAATAGGATTTTGCGTTTCCTGCCACCATATTTCTTTTCAGAAATCTGTCGAACGATCTTAAAGGCCTTTTCATTTGCTTCCGAGCCAGAGTTAGAATAATAAACACGGCTCATACCCGGCATCTTTTCAATAAGCTTTTGCGCGAAATCCGCCGCGGGGACATTTCCCGCTGTCTGAGCGAAATAATGCATCGCTACTAATTGACCCCTTACCGCATCGGCGATCTCAGCTCGCCCATACCCTACATTAACCGTCCAAACACCACCTGAAACCGCATCTAAAAAGCAACGCCCCTTCACGTCCCAGATTCTGGCGCCCTCCCCTCTAACGATAACCAACGGATCAGCATTATCAAACGCACTGTGCTGCGTAAGGTGATGCCATACGTGCTTGCGGTCTGTTTCGACGATGGTGGCGGAATCAAAAGGGATCGTTATATTTTTCATTGCAGTGCCTATTTCATAAAAGCCCGATGCTACGCTGGCCACCCTTTCTAGCTAGATCCAACTCCTCACAAAGCATGGGACCACTACTGAAGCAAGCCGAAACACGGCCTGCCGCCCCCCTAACACTTCATAACACCACTACAAAATGCATAACCTAAAGTTATGTAAAGGTGAAAATACTGTATTTGATGATTAAGGACGTGCATCCGTAGTCTAACGCCAAATTCCCTCCTTTACCTCAAACGGAATAGAAAGACGTGACTACAACTGCTAGCTCGACTCATGGCAAAAATAAATCAACAACAAGCTTAATAAAAAACCCGTCTTTCTGGAGAGGGCTAATACTGGCAACATTTATTGCATTGCTGAGCCTCTTTCTTGCAGATACCACATTAATCAAGCAATATGGGTTATCCGCTTTGACGATTGCCATCGTTATAGGCTTTTTTATCGGCAATACCATTTTTCCAGCTATTTCATCCAGCACGATCTCAGGAGTGGATTTTTCGAAAAGTCGTCTCTTGCGGATAGGGATCGTCCTGTATGGCTTCAGGATAACGTTCCAGCAGATAACGGATGTTGGATGGAGCGGTTTGGCAATTGTAAGTGATCCATGATCCACACAGTCCAAGCTCACACTTGATCCCCGATGCTGCGCTCCCGATCTCTTTCTGGAGCCAGCCCGGCCATGATGCGACCCGACGCCAAAGTCGAAAAAGTGTACCTCTACCCCAAGCCGGTGGACTTTCGAAAATCCATCGACGGCCTAGCCGCATTGGTCGAACTGGATATAAAAGTGGCGGTGTTCGATCCAGTGCTTTTCGTCTTTCTGAACAAGTCCCGCAACCGCGTGAAGATCTTGTACTGGGAGCGCAACGGCTTCTGCCTTTGGCTCAAGCGCCTCGAATCCGAACGATTCAAAACGTCCCCTGACGATACGGATGAAGCCATTGTCCTGACGGTTCAGGAACTGAACTGGCTGCTCGACGGTTTTGATCTCTGGCGCAACCGTCCGCATCAGGTTTTGACGCCGCGATTCGTCGCTTGATTGGGTATAATCCGGGCCATGATTTCTCTACCCGACGACCTTCCTGATGATCCTGTTTTGCTCAAGCAATTGCTGCTTGAGGCACTCAGTCGCCAGGAAGAATCGGCGCAAGCTTATCAGACCCATATTGTTGACCTCAAAGAACAGATCAAGCTGTTGCGCGACCGTCTGTTTGGGCGCAAGTCCGAGCAAACCGTTGAGCCCAACACGCCACAATTGGCCTTGTTCAACTAACCTGAAAGCGAACCTATGCCGTTGGTAGGCGATGCCGATGAAGAAGTCGTTGCACCGACACCTCGCCGTGGCAAACGCAAGCCGTTGTCGGCTGAGTTGCCACGTATAGAAGTTATCCATGAATTGCCCGAACACGAACTGACCTGTGTCTGTGGTTGCCGCAAACATGCCATCGGGGAAGAAACCAGCGAGCAGTTGGATATCGTGCCGATGCAGATCCGCGTCATCAAACATATCTGCAAGATCTACGCTTGCCGAGGCTGCGAAACTGCACCGGTGACCGCTGACAAACCGGCCCAATTGATCGAAAAAAGCATGGCCAGCCCCAGCGTCCTGGCGATGCTGCTGACCACCAAATACGTCGACGGTCTGCCACTGTATCGGTTCGAAAAAGTCCTTGGCCGACACGGCG
>NZ_CAXAPA010000022.1:0-74737 GCF_963970835.1 Pseudomonas sp. EA_15y_Pfl1_P101
TACCCGGGCGACGGGATAGCGCGCGATATTTCAATTCGGGCGCCTGGAGCTTTGGGAAGTGCTCGCGAATCAGGCGAGCAGCTTCATTGTCATCGATGGCTATCGCCGTTGCCCCTTGGAACGGTTGATCGTGGTTCAGAAGGTCAAAGCCCGTATAACCACTCTCGTCAATTCGGAAGCATTCCATGCGTGAACCTCATTGCTCGATGATGGAGGTGATCGTGACAGCCTAGCCCACTCTTTTCTTCAGAGCATCCAGGCGGCGCTTCACACCTATTTTGGGGTTCAGATTGATCGCTTCCTCATAAACCTCGATCGCCTGATGAGCTTGCCCGAGTATCTCATGCGCAAAGCCCTGCACCTTCAATGCATTGGGTTTCCATGCAGGATTGGAATCAGCACCGAGTGACCTAGCTCGCATCACAGCTTCAAGAGCCTCGGAGGCGCGCTTATTTGATATGTCTTGTTCCCCCAAGATCTTTTCAGCTGCGCGGATGATACGGCTGTAGTCGGAGGACTCAAGATTGGCCTTACCTAGATTATTGCCATCGACGAAATCGCCGGTGCTGTCATACCTAAATTTGCCCACGCCCTTTACGTCCGCGATCAGGAGTTTCTTCTCCTCGTCGAAAATATAGGTTTCGAGGCCTTGTGTGCGGGGCGTCACACAGAACAGTTCTTTACCCGTTTCCAGGTCAAACAGTATGACTTTATAGCCGTGTTCACTCTTGCTATTGGCGGTGGCGCAATAAGCGAGCTTTCCATTTTTTGAGATGCCACTCCCGAAGATGTTAGCCGTCAGCTCTTTGCTAACGATGGAATTGCCAGAGTAATCGAACACGTTGAACGTACCCGACAAAGAGCTCCCCAAATGCCAGTCTTCGAGACAGAACGATCCGTTGTCGGCAACTGAGCCATTATTTGGTCGTTGCATCTGCCCTTGCGCCGACACAACATCGCCGACCAGATCAGCTAGAATATAGTCCCCATAACCACCCTCTCGATGTCCCCCGCGGCCACTAGCAGGATCCGAGTCTCTCCAAGAAATCGCCCACTTCCTGGATTTGGAAAGACTGTAGAGCCCAGCGTAACCGCTCGAGCTGACACTCAAAAAAGGCTTGGATACCTCTACAGTCTGAGTGCTGGATTGAATCGCCTTTCCCTTCGGTGGGATTACTTTCTTTTTCTTGAACAACCAGTCGAAAATCCCCATCTGTGCTCTCCTCCTTTTTTCCTTGATCGTGGTGGCGAGTTGGTGAAGCGATTCCTGGAGCTCGCACCTGAATTTGGCACTCAATGTCCTGATATCGAATGCGCCAACTCAACTGCCTCAGCATTCGCATACAGGGCGCGTTACTTTCTGGAACGATGGCCGGAACGCTCAGGATTCACAGTAGCCATCGATCCAACTTTGCAGCTCCAAGCGCATTCCTGTGACGTATGACTGCTAGTAACATCAATGGCACATGGGCGGTTTTTTTCGACAAAAATTGATGTCTTTTGGAATCAAAAAGTAGCCGCGACTGACGTCGCAAAGGTGCGATCAGCATACACAACACTGGCTTCGCCGCCCTCCATCAAGCATTCCAACGCAGAGAAACCGGAAATCAGAAGCCAAAAGATGAAAAGCACAAGGAGCGCAAACCCATAGAGCAACATCAAGGCAATCGGGTCGATTGCCCCACAGCTCAAGGCAGGCCAAAAAAAGGGGGAATTTTGGAGAACGTCGCTTTTTGTTTGTTTTCAAATATAAGGTCTCCGGTTTGAAATTTTACTTTCAAGGGGGCGGGGAAAATATATTTTCGGTTTGTGTGGCGAAAGCGTCTTGAAGAACCGTTTTGTGAAGTCTAGAGCAGTAAATCAGGCGCCGAAAAGCCGCTGAAGCAGCTGCTCCGTCTGCGTTCCACTGTACCTTGCCTTCAGCTCATCAAGCTTGGCGCCTCTGCGCTCGCCAGTAAGTAAGCTAAGCCCGTGCAACGCGTTAATGAGCTTCTCAGATTCGGCGTCCTCATCTCTCATGGTGATCCACGATGAGTTTGCCTGCTTGGCCAACGCTTCAGCCTTTTGGCTAAGGCTCTGTGACTCAATCAATCTGTTGCCATTCACTTCTGTCTTAAGCTGACTGATGACATTCTCGAGCTCCTGCAGCTGCTCTGAAATGCGCTCCGCGCTATCAAGCGACACAGGACGCCCATCAACATAGATAATGTCTTCTTGGACACAGTAGATTGCCAAAGGGCCGTCGCCTCCTCCAGTGCAGTCAAGCGCGAGAAAATTCCCCAGTCTCAGCGGTTTCGGAATCCAAGTATGTCCCGAGCAAACTCTCCAGATGCCTGGAATGCCGTCACGATAATGCTTGATGATCCGTTCCCTGCCCCACAGAGCGATCTCTTCAATCTGAGCATTGTCCAGGCTCCCAACGAACTCTTGCCAAGAGATTCCTGCCGGCACATCGGCGTGAACTACACCCACCAGGCCACGTGCGGACTGAATTTCTATGGCGGTCGGGAGACGTTCCAGCCTTTCGATCACCATTCCTTTCGACTCATCGGCGATAGTAGACCACCATCCCGCGCCGTGGGAGCTGTAGCGTGCTTGTGGGTTCTCACGGTAAGCGTTTATCAGCATCTGCTCGTGATTGCCTTGGACACTGTAGAACCAAGGTTCGCCGAGCAGTTTTAGGCCATCCAGCATCCCAGGCCCACGGTCAATCAGATCGCCTACAGCGATGACCCGATCAATCGCACTGTCAAAGCCGAGCGCACGAAGCCCCTTGTGGAGCTCGATGGTTTTGAAGTGGATATCGCCGACTACAAAATCACGACCTAGATCGTTTTTGGGAAGATGCAAAACCGCCTGCTTCATTTGGGATCATAACTCCGGAACTACCGCCGATGAATTGATTGGTAGCTCCATTGTACTCACTCGTCAGGTGACATGATTGGTCTCTATCGAACCTACCCTGCCCTATTCCGTTTGAGGCGACGCTGGGATGTACTAGGCTCTGTGCATCATTTTCAAGGAAGACTCTCATGCCAGATAACTCGGACTATAAGATTTGGGACTGAAACGTGCATCGGGAGAACCATGAATAAGTTGTTTAATCGAACATCCAGTACTGAAGATTGCCTGCCTTTGCTTAACAGTCGCGAGCATCCTTTCGTTCCAAGCGACGTTCTGGGCCATTCCCTCAACGATCCTCACTGGTCGCGCTGCTGCTGGTGGTCTTGCAGTGATCGTCTCAATTGGCAACCTCGGCGGTTTCACTGGCCCTTTCGTGATTGGCTTAATAAAAGATGCAACCCATAGCTATTCAATGCCCTTCTTCGCAGTGGCCGCAATTCTTTTGGTTGGGACATTCTTGATGGTGTGGCTTGGAGACCCTGCTAGACAAAAGCCACTGAGTCATCGAGTAGCCGCTAGCACTGCCTAGTGGTGGATGTACGACCTTCAAAACCAATCTCGTGGGACACCTTTGGTGCGGCGCAAGGAGGTCTGGGTCAATGTCTTCACATCCAACTTCCCGGCTTGAGGTGGCGGCCAAATGGAAATTCGCATATGAATAAAGTTCATATCTTGCCAAAGTGGCGGGTAGAAGACGCCGCCCCGACATGCTGAATAAAGTTCCAGAGTTGCGCGCAAACTCAATAAAAATCCATAAAAAAAGGCCTTGGCGGGCCTTCTCTTGTAATCAAACCAGAATCACTAGGTCAGCCAATGCTCGAAGGTAACCAGCTCATAGCCGTCGTTCGGAGCAAATACACAAAGTTTTCTATCTCACCGAAACAGCTTGGGTCAGGTTCTGCTGCATATAAGCGAGGAAACGGCTCTGAAAAAGCATCGTATGCTCATGCGCGGCTTGTTCAGCTGCGTCAGGATTGCGAGCAGCGATAGCTTCGATGATTTCGTCATGGTCACGTCCCAAACGCTTGGTAGTGCTAGCGGCGCTGACAATGAAGTCAAAGTGCAAATGTGCGAGTCTTTGCCCTTCCCCTAACAGCTTCTCGTAGTAGCTGATGAAGTAGGGATTCTTACCGGCCTCGGCAATTACGATGTGGAAGGCTTTGTTCGTCTCCGACATCGCCTGGAAATCACCAGAAGTCACTGCATCGAGATAGACAGCATCAGCCGCGCGTATCCGCTCTAGATCCTCAGCGTTGTGCTGAGTCGCCGCCAGCCGCGTGACGGCTCTCTGAATGAGATCAAGCGCCGAAATATAGTTTGGAAAATCTTCAATTTCAAACGGCGTTACCAGCGTTGTCCTGTTGGGCAGGATAGTTACCAGTCCCTCGCTGATGAGGCGCGCTAGCGCATCCCTTACCGGAGAACGAGAAAGCCCGAACTGTGCGGCCAACGACACCTCATCCAGCGGGGATCCGGGCTTCAGCTTGAGCGTTAGAATTTGTTTACGAAGCTCTTCGTAGATATAACGCCCACCATGGCGTTTGATGCTTCCGTTCGTCTCAGCGGTATCGTTGCTCATTGAGTTGCTCTCAGCGTACTGGCTGGTCGTTTGACCGAGTGTAAGACTAACACCAGCCATAGCCTGGTTAGAAACCCTCGCCCCAAGTGTCACTCAACATAAACCCTTCGGCCAGAGGGTCATCAGGGTCGACGCCGATTTGATGCATGCCATACACCCAGGCTCGCCCGGTTATTCGAGGCAGCACTGCCGCCCGATCTCCAACTTCCGTGAAACCAAGCAGCTCGACCTTGAACTCGCCTCCAATAGTTGAGCGAGAGATCAGTTTATCGCCTGGTGTCACTTGCCCACGGGCGCTCAGGGTCGCCAGGTTCGCTGAGCTGCCAGTACCGCATGGAGAGCGATCTACGCGACCAGGGGGCAATGTCGTACAGGTTTGCCAAGTAAGTTGATCGATACGGTTGCGGAACATCACATACGCAACCTCATTCAGACTATCGATCAGCGGATGCTTCACGGATACCTGCTCGTTGACGATGCCTCTCAAGCGCACACCCGCATCCGCAAGTTCTCGAGCCTTACCGGGCTCGATACTCAGCCCGACCTGATCAACATCAATCAGGGCGTAATACACACCGCCAAAGGCAATATCCGCTTTGATGGGGCCAAATTCGTCAGTCTGTATAACAGCATCTAGATGCTCCACAAACGACGGCACCATATCCAGTGAGACACTGATACAGCGACCCTCTGCACATTGCGCACGCGCGGTGACCAGTCCAGCGGGAGTATCCAGTACAACGGTCGTGTATGGCTCTTCCATCGGTAGGATGCCAAGCTCAAGCAATGCCGTGACAACGCAGATACAGTTACTGCCTGACATCGGGTGAGCCTTGTCAGCCTGCAAGACTATGAAGCCTGCATGGGCTTCAGGTCGCGTCGGCGGCAACAACAGATTGACCGACATCTGCAGGCATCCGCGCGGCTCCAGCACCACCAAGCGACGAAGGCTGTCGTCGACCTCGTTAATGTAATTCATCTTGTCGAGCATGCTCTTGCCGGGGATGTCGAGGACACCGCCCGTGATGACTTTGCCGATCTCGCCTTCGCAATGCACGTCGACCAATTGAAGCGTTTTCTTCCAGCGCATGGCGCCCTCCCCTTACTTGATGTACCAGCCCCACGGTTGTTCACTGTCGTACCGGGTGATCTGTTTGGTTTCGAGGTAGTTATTCAACCCCCACTCCCCTAACTCCCTGCCGATACCGCTTTGCTTGTAGCCACCCCAGGGTGCTTCGGTGAACGTCGGTTGGGAGCAATTAACCCAGACAATACCGGCTCGAAGGTGGCGCGCGACCCGCTCAGCGCGAGTCAGGTCTTTCGACATGACCGCCGCTGCTAGTCCGAAGCGTGAATCGTTGGCACTTTTCAGCGCTTCCTCTTCATCGTCGAAGGGACGTACGCAAACCACCGGGCCAAAGATCTCTTCATTCCAGATCCAGCTATCGACTGGCACATCGGCAAAGATGGCGGGATTCACGAAATACCCGGACTCGCAATGCGAAGGTCTGGTGCCACCGTAAAGCAGAGCAGCGCCCTCTTCTTGGCCACGCGCAATGGCTTGCAAAATCTTGTCGTACTGACCGCTGCTGACTAAGGGCCCGAGCAGAACCCCATCCTTCAATCCACCGCCAATGCTGAGCTTTTTCGTCTCCTCGACTAAGCGCTTCAGCAAAGGCTCATATAGGCTCCGTTGTACCAGGACGCGAGAAGTCGCCGAGCACACCTGTCCCTGGTTCCAGAAAATGCCGAACATGATCCACTCGACAGCTGCCTCAATGTCGCTGTCATCAAAAATGATGAAAGGCGACTTACCCCCCAGTTCGAGACTGATATTCTTGATGTCACGCGCAGCGGCTTGCATGATTTTTGAGCCGGTTGGAACACTGCCTGTGAACGCTAATTTATCGATGCCTGGATGCTCACTCAGGGGAGCGCCTGCATCAGGCCCTAAGCCAGTTACCACGTTCAATACACCTGCCGGCAGCCCAGCCCCATGTGCAATGTCAGCCAATTCCAGTGCAGTCAAAGGTGTGAGCTCCGATGGTTTGAGCACCATGCAGCAACCAGCGGCCAAAGCAGGTGCCACCTTCCAGGCGGCCATCAGCATCGGGAAGTTCCAGGGAATGATCGCCCCCGCCACACCCATCGGCTCCTTGCGAGCTATGCAGCTGAATCGCTCATCCGTGAGGTTGATGCGCATCTCTCGCTGAACATCAAGTTCCTCCGCGAGGTCGGCATAGAAATCGAAGCACCCAGCCGTATCACCAATATCCCACTGTGCTTCGGGAAAGGGTTTGCCGTTGTCACGTACCTCGAGCTCTGCAAGAACTTCCAAGCGCTCCCGAATACCCGCTGCGATGCGGCGTAAAACAACTGCCCTTTCGGCACCGGCCATCTGCGGCCAAGGCCCCTCCTCGAAGGCTCTTCGTGCCGCTTTTACTGCCAGGTCTATATCTGGTGCGGTGGCTGCAGCAACGTGCGTAATGACCGATTCATTACTGGGATCGATGGTTGCGAAAGTCCCGCCCAGGGCAGGTTTCACCCATTGCCCGTCGATGTAAAGATGATCGTAGGATTTCATAAGGAACCTCAGTTGAACGCAAAGCGTTTGGCGCTGAAAGGAGTCAAGTCTTGTGCGGGTTGGCGCCCGGTGACCATGTCGGTGATGAGGCGTCCAGTCGTTGCCCCGAGTGTCAGTCCTAGCTGGCCATGGCCGAACGCGAGGAAGACATTCTTCAGGCGCGAGCTTCGATCAATCACAGGCTTTGTGTCCGGTAGAAAAGGCCGATAACCAATGCCGTATTCGATTTCGTCGAGTTTTAGCTGCGGAAGAATTTTGCGTGCCTTTTCCAGAATGATTTCGGCACGCTTGAAATTCGGCTCGGAGTTCGGGCCTGAGAACTCGATGGTGCCGCCAATTTGTAAACCACGAGTCATCGGCGCAATACAGAATCCGCCGTCGGCATAGATAACCGAGTGGCGTACTTCTACGCCCGAGTGGGGTAACAACACTTGGTACCCAGCGATGCCAGCAAGTGGCACTGATCCGCCAATCTGCGAGAAAAACTGACTTGAACCAGTGCCCGCCGAGATGACGACGTGGTCAGCTTTGTAACGCTCTCCATTGACCAAAGTAATACCGCTGGCACGGTCAGAGACTTCGTCTATTTTTTCGACTTGGCCACGTACACGGACACCGCCCTGCTCGATGAAACTTTCTGTAAGGGCGGCGATGAATCCCTTGGTATCACTGACCGCTCGCCAATCAGGAAACAACAACCCGTGACTGAATTTTCCAGCCAATGCAGGTTCCAGATCCGATATCGCCGCACGATCCAGCACTTCGGATTTGAAGCCCAAGGATCGGCGCAGATCCATATGGGGCCCCTCTTGGGCCAATCCCTCAGGGGTATCAAATACCTCAATGATTGGACGTTCGCCCATTAACGTTTTGTCAGCGCATCGCTCCAGTAATGGTGCGTAGTCTTCGTAGACATGGTGAGTCAATGTCGCCATCTCATTGGCGATTTCGACGATACGCGAATGACGAGCGCAAGAAACAAAGCGCAGAAACCAAGGCAGGATCCCGGGCAGAGCGCTTGGTCGAAGCGCCAGCGGGCCCTTTTGATCAAGCAACCAGGCCGGTATTTTTTTAAGAATCCCCGGTTTGGACAGAGGAATAACCTCACTCACCGCCATCTGGCCGCAACTCCACTTGGCAGTGCTGTCACCCGGCGCCTGAGGGTCGACCAACGTGACTTGATAGCCTTCGCGTTGCAGATACAAAGAGCAGCACACCCCGACAATGCCACCGCCAATAACGACGGCTGCTTCGCCATTGATGGTCTGATGGGTGGGCGGTTGCATAGTGATCATAAAGACTCTCGATTAGCGCAGAACCTGCAGGCATGAGTCCATCAATGGACATTGATCAGCGACCGAAAAATCCGCATCGGCGCTTATCGCCGATGCGGGATCAATATCAGCCCTGAAGCTTTTCGAACTCCCTGCGGAATTCGGATTTTTCTTCAGTGGTCAGTGGCTGCAACGGCATGCGCGCTACGCCCACATTGAAGCCAGCGAGCTCACAACCATACTTGACCTTTTGAATGAATTTGCCGCTTTCGAGGTTGTTCATCAGCGGAAATAGCGAGCGCACGATTTGCTGGGCACCCGCGAGTTGCCCGCTGACGTAGTTTTCATAGAACGCCACGATTTGCGGCGCCAGGAAATTCGCAGGCGCGCAGATCCAGCTGGTGGCCCCCCATAGGAAGAAGTCCAAAGCCTGATCGTCAGAACCACACGAAAGCTGGATTTTCCCCTTATAGCGCTCATCGATTTCGATGGCGCGCAGCAAGTTTCCTGCGCTCTCTTTAATGGCAATGACACGGTCATGATCCTTGAGCGCTTCCATAACGCTGTAACCCACCTCGACGTTAGTGCGTATCGGGTAGTTGTACAAAACGATGTTCACGTCAGGTACCGCATCAAGGATGGCGTTGTAGTGACCAATGAGTTCATCCTGAGTCGGAATCGCGTAGTACGGCGGAGCAATCAGCAAATTGCTGTATCCGGTATCCCGCGCCTGCTTGACCTGCTCAATGACCTCGCGAGTGCATGAGCCATTCGCACCGGCAATCAGCATGACGCGATCATTGGCGACCTCTCGAACGGTGGCCATGACTTGGCGCCGCTCTGCATTGGTTAAAGCGTAGTATTCACCGGTTGAACCCAAGGGTACCAGGCCGCCTACACCCTGCTTGATTTGATATTCCACCAGGGAGGCCAACACGTCGTAATCGACTGCGCCGGTTTTGTCGAATGGGGTCACCAGGGCTGGCATGATGCCGTTAAGTTGTTGCATGGGAGAATCTCCAGTGTGATTGTCAGTATGCGTAGCGTTTGAGCATCCGGGTTTCGACCACCCCAACCAGTCGGGTCAGGGGGAACGCCACAAGGAAATAGATCACCGCCACCGCCGTTAAAAACTCCACCGGGCGTGCGGTACTGTTCGAAATGTTTTGCCCTACGAACATCAGGTCAGCGATGCCGACAGATGAAATCAGTGCGCTCTCCTTGAAGAGGCTCACCACGTTGGAAAGCAGCGGAGGTACTGCTCGCAGAAGCGCTTGCGGGAAGATGACGTAGAGCACCTTGTTCCACTTGGCGACTCCCAAGGCTGTGCAGGCATCGTGTTGCTCACTGGGAATGGATTTCAGCGCGCCACGAAATGTCTCGCTGGTAATGGCCGTCATGTACAGGCTCAATGCCAACATCACCGAGACGTATGGCGGTACAGAAATGCCGAACACCACAGGCAGGCAGAAGAAGATCCAGAACAATTGGATCAACAATGGCGTACCGCGAAAGAGCTCGACGTAAAGCCCAGTGGGAATGCTGATAAAGCGGTTTTTTGAGAGCCGCAGAAGACTCAAGAGAAAGCCGAAAACACTACCCAGCACCGCGCAACTGACCGTGAAGGCCAGCGTCAAAGCGAGCCCTTTTGCTAAGACCTGCCAGTATGAAAAGACCACCGTAAAATCAAGCTGCATGAAGATCTCCTCAGCGCGCGAGCGCAGTGTCCTGACGACGTTCGATCCACTGCACCAATTGCGCGATGGGCAGTGACAGAGCGAAGTAGATCAAGGCAATCAGTGAATAGGTTTCAAGCGGTCGATAGGCTTCTGTGGCAATGCTCTTGCCCACGTACATCAGGTCGGCAACGGCGACGATGGCGACCAGCGCACTCTGCTGAAGAATGGAGATGCCATTGGTCATCAACACCGGCAACGCGGTTCGAAACGCCTGCGGCAAAATCACATAGATCGTTCGCTGCCACGGACGCAGGCCTAACGCTACACAGGCATCTTCGTGCTCCCTTGGAACAGCCTGTACCCCTGCCCGATACGCCTCAGCATTGAACGCGGTGAGATTCAGGCCCAGGGCAAGCACGCCCATGGTGATAGGGTCGATGAACACGTTGAACAGCATCGGCAAACAGTAGAAGAACCACACGATCTGCAGCAGTGCCGGAGTGCAACGAAAGAACTCAATGAACAGTTGCGCCGGCCAACGGATGAAGAACCATTTGCTCAGCGTCAGCAGACAAAGACCAAACCCCAGTACCAGGCCCACAACGTTCGATATCAAAGCAAGCTGTAAAGTGACCTTCAGGCCATCCCAGAGCACGCCGTAATTACCGGTCAGAAAATGAAAATCGAATTCATAATTCATGGACGCTAGCCTCAATCCAGGTGCAAGACTTTTTCCAGGAATTCGCGAGTACGCGGCTCCTTGGGTTTGGTAAAAATCTGCTCTGGGGGCCCTTGCTCGACGACTTTCCCGTTGGCGCAGAACACCACACGAGAAGCGATACTGCGGGCAAAGTGCATGTCGTGAGTAACGATGATCATGGCCATTTTTTCTTCAGCCAATTGCATCATCACGCTCTGCACTTCGGTGACCATTTCCGGATCGAGCGCCGAGGTCACCTCATCGAAAAGCATCAGCTTGGGCTCCAGCATCAAGGCGCGGGCGATTGCCACTCGCTGCTTTTGCCCGCCTGAAAGCTGACTCGGATAAACATTCAGTTTGCTTTCGAGACCAAGTCGAGCGAGGAACACGCGCGCTTTTTCAGTCGCTTGAGCTTTAGAAAGGCCTTGTACCTTCATGGGCGCGAGAATCAGATTGCCCAATACAGAAAGGTGCGGGAATAAGGTGTAGTGCTGAAAGACCATCCCTACCTGAGCCTGCAACTTTGCATCTAAAGGCTTGCCGGCTCCACGCGTTGAACCATCAATGTAAGGCTTGCCCTGGAAGGAGATCTCGCCCCCTTGAATGCTTTCAAGACCCATCATGACTCGCAGCAAGGAACTCTTACCGCTACCGCTCGGGCCAATGATGACCAGCCGATCATCGGAACGCATATCGAGATCCAGGTGATCCATCACCACTAGGCCTTCGCCATACGATTTGTACACATCTCGCAACTGGATAAAGTCGCCCTTAGCCGAATTTAGGGTGAGCGAATTCTGTGGCTGATCAGCCACCAGATAAGGAGCGGTCATAGAACTGTCTCCAGGAGAACGCTAAATCAAAGCCGTTCTCGGGATCGTCGAAAAAATTACTGAGGGGTTTTATCGCCAGCGTTGGCGAGCGCAGAAGCCTTATCAACCAGGGCGGATATCTCCCCGGTTTCTCGGCGTTGCGTGAGATAGATGTTCAACACTTGCAGGTCTGATGGCGTGGCGTTGCGTGACAGGCCAAACGCAACCCCTTGCTTCGCCAGAGCGGGAACCGGCATTACTTCCTTCGTCCAGTCCGGGTTGGCGATGGCGAAGAGGTGATTCGTATCGCTGGCATCGACCAGTATGTCAGCGCGCTTGGACATTACCGCCATGCGTGTTTCATCCATGCCTGGTAACCGCATGATTGTGGCGTTCTTCACAACCGCGGAAATGGCTTTGTCTGCCGCAGTGCCAGACATTACAGCAATCGATACTCCCGGCTTGTCGTAGTCCGCAACGGCGTTCCCCGCGCTCGCAAACTTGGGATTATCTTTGTTGGTAAGAAGCGATATCTGATAGTCGGTTGCGGGTACCGAGAAGGTCACCGCCATCGCGCGTTCAGGAGTCTGATTCAGCGCCATCGCCAGATCCCATTTACCGCCTTGAAGCCCCGCCACCAGGTTGTCCCAGTTCGTATCCACGAACTCGACCTTGACCTTGAGCACCCTCTCACCGAAGTCCCGGCACAGATCCACAAAGTACCCACTGTATTGCCCGGAGCGTGCATCGCGCATGACGTACGGTGCAGCCACTGCTGCCCCGCAACGCAGCACACCTGCTTTCTGAATGCCTTGCCAAAGCGTTGAATCAGCTGCGTTCGCAGGCGCCTGGGCTAACAACGCGCCAAGAAAAGAAACACCTACGAGCAGTTTGCGGAGGGGGGAAGAAAGGAGCCGTGTCATGTTGACCTCACCGATATTTAATTTTTCTTGGGCAGAAAGGTACAAGCGTTAAAGCTGAGCGTGCCTTCATGTATGCAGCGCTGTATGCAGAGTAGTTTTGAACGAATTGATGTGTCAACAGCGCTTTTGAAATTTTTGCTATGGAGTGATTGACGGTCGGACGCCTGGCGCTGAATCGCGCTAGGTGTCGTTAGGGGATGCAAACGCGCGGAAGCCAATGCGGGAGGGCGAAATTCAAGATATTGATCAATGGCCAATGGGAGCGTTAGCCAGAATTTTAGAGACCGACGCTCGGGAGACAGGTCGTACAGTTTTTTCGGTCTTGGGATGCGGATGCAGGGTGTGAAGTTTGGACACCCACAAAAAAGGGCCCTCTCAGGCCCTTTTGTACTCAAACCGAACTCACTTGGTCAGCCAAGACTCGACCGTTGCGGAGCGGTGCTCAGCTATCCATTCCTTCAGAGTCTTATGATTGCCGCCTTTGGTTTCGACGACTCCACCGGTGTCCGGTTTTTTGTAGACCTTCACCTGGCGAGGCTTGGCAGGTGGCTTACATCTAGCGAGAAATATCTGGCTAATTATTGAGCCGGGCCCATTGGCCCGAAGGATCGCCCCCCCCGTTGACGCCACTTCATACCGCAGCCTGGCTATGGGCAAGCGAAGACGCGAGCGCAGAATACTTTGAACACGACCCCTCTCCTACCGGCCCGCGAGGTCTACCAGATGCTGACGGACGTCGCGCTAGGCAAACGCATCATGATGCGAAGCTCGAGCAAGATCTACCACGGCCTCATACCCGTGGAGATTGATGGATGGCTACTCACACTCTTCAATGACTGTGACACCCTGGACTACTGCGAGTACTGCAGGTCGCCTGATGGTAGAGTCGGGACACTTGAATTTTGGCAGCGCTACGGAGCTGATCCTGTCGAGCTATTGAGCATCGGGGAGCGAGAATAGCTTGAGCGGCTGTTCGCTGGGCTCTGAGCATGCATCCAAAACGGTATGCGAATGTTTGGCCACTTCAGTCATCTCGAAGCTGCATCCAAGACTCTAGCTATGACATCATTTTCGTCACAGGCGGTTGGCGCTAAGGCTTGGTAAGCTTACTAGGATTCTCAACCTGCAATCCGGGTAAATGCCAATCTGCGATGCAACCACAAATATAAGCGGCCCTGCCCTAACCCACTGCTCAATGTACCAATCGAACAGCCAATGCCTAGCTTTCTAATAGGAGTAAAAAATTGCTGAACCGTCCCGACAAAGACGCGCTCCTTGCAATGCTGGAATCTCAAGTTGAAGAAAAGCTGCAGCACGACCCAGACGCGGTAACGACTTATGCAGCGCTGCGAGAACCTGAGCGGAAGCCCTACATCAGCAAGCGTACAGTCCAGGATAATGCTTTTGACAAAGAGCTTTATCAGATGCGAGCCGATGCTGAAGCCGGAGTAATGCATACGCCTAATCGCGAGCCAGTGGACGGGGAGGCTCCTAGCCTCAGACTTGATGATTACCCGGGCCTGTAAAACGTGCTGCTGAGATCTGCAGGCGGGAACGGCTTGCGGAAGCTATGATCGCGGCAGACGCGTTCAACCAGACCACCGCCGAGCACATCGCTTCCTGAGCATCAGTCGCAATATTTGAAAGCCACTTTTTCTATTGGTACTGCACCGGGTGTGAAGCCAAGAAGTCAGAGCCTATTAACGTTTTGTATTGGCGATGAACCAATTAACCACAGGTTCAACCACGGTGTTATGTTTATGACGACTTCTGAGCAGATACCCGAAATCTTCTCTTGAAACTGCCGGGCCTAAGCGAATCAGCTGACCCTTAGCAACAAACTCCTCGACCAGAATTTCCCAGCCCAGTGTTAGTCCTTTCCCTGCCATGGCAGCATTGAGAAGTAATGGATAATTATTGAACTTGAAACCGCTATCAACGTTCACGCATCCTAGCCCAGCAAGAACCGACCATCGATTCCAGTCCAGCCACCTGGGGTTGCTTGAGTCCATATGTAGCAACGTCAGATTTGTCACTTGATCTTTGGTCAGTTCAGATGATATTCCATTTTTTTTTGCAAAATCCGGACTGCACACAGGAAAAACAGTCTCGGTACTTAGCATCAGCTCAGTATCAAGCTGGAAATTCCTTTGACCAAATACAATATCTATATCTGACTCTTGAACCTCAGGACTTGCTTGAACATCAGTAGCGCTAACGTTAAATTTATAGTTAGGAAATGCACACTCCAACATCTGCATTCGACGAAGCAACCATAGATGCACAAACCCAAAGTTTGCTGAAATATTCAGTGTTGGCCGATAGTTTGAAAGTCTCGCCTGAGTATCTTCAATCGCTGACTTTATGTCTAACAGACTTGGAGCAATATCGCGGTACAAGGCCAGACCAGCACCTGTTGGAACAAGCACCCCGCCAGTCCTATCGAGCAAAAAACCACCTACCAAATCTTCCAGGCTACGAATTTGCTGTGAAACAGCGGGTTGAGTGATACAAAGCTCCTTCGCTGCTGCGGTCATTGACCCCAACCGAACAGTTGCCTCAAAAGCAACTAAAGACTTCATGGCTGGAACTGACCGTTTCGACATCTATCCTCCTCATAAGTTTTTTGCATATAGCGTATAAGATAAACCGCTGTTTCTTCAAAATTTTGAAATTGCTAGCCTCTCCCATGCCCAATGAATAAATAAAAAAGCCTAGCTAATCGTTGCACACCCTTTTTGCATCCTGCCATGCCTAAACCAATTTCACAATAAACGGTTCGCGGAGATGATCTATGCGTAAGCCCTTGCTTTCACTCGTATTTGCCGCTGTTACCCTTCCCTCTCTGAGCGTTACTGCAGCTCAAGATCCCCAGCAATGCCAAGCTATAAGGCTCGCCGATCTCGGCTGGGCTGACAATGCCGCGAATAACGGTCTGACAATGGCTGTCGCCCAAGCCATCGGCTATAAGCCAACGAAGACAATGGTTGCGGTGCCTATTGCCTTGGGTTCAATTCAGAACGGGCAACTTGACGCTTTTCTTGACTACTGGTCGCCTTCTTTGGATCCGACCGTAATGCCTGCTGTGGAAGCAGGAAAACTCCTCAAGTTGATGCCACCCAACCTGACTGGCGCTAAGTACACCTTGGCAGTTCCGGACTACCTTGCGGAGCAAGGCCTTCGAACTTTTCAAGACCTTGCCAAGTTTAAAGATCAGCTCGGCGGAAAAATTTACGGAATTGAGCCTGGAAGCGGTGGCAACAGCTCTTTGAAAAAAATGATCAGCCAAAACCTCTATGGTCTCGGTGATTTTAAAGTGGTCGAGTCCAGCGAAAGTGCGATGCGCATGGAAGTTTCCCGTGCAATTGCTCGCAAGAAGCCGATCGTGTTCCTCGGATGGGCACCACACCCTATGAACATTGATTTCAAAATGACTTACCTGTCAGGTGGCGATGACGTTTTTGGCCCCGATTATGGAGCAGCAACAGTATATACAGTTACAGCGCCAGATTATGCAAAACGCTGCCCTAACGCTGCAAAGTTAATTGGAAACATGAAATTCAACACGGACATGGAAAGTGAAATCATGGTCGGCATCCTAGACAAGAAGGATCCGTTGAAACTGGCAACTGAATGGATTAATAATAATCCAGTCTGGCTTGAAACTTGGCTCAGTGGAGTTTCCACTTTCGATGGAAAAGATGCACTTGAAGCTGCCAAAAAATACTTCGACGAGCAGAAACTAGCTAATCGCGAGTAGGATCAATACTAGAACACTGAAATTCTCGGATCTTCACATGAAAAACGTTGATATTATTTTTAAAGAATCACCCGCGTCCGTTATTTTTCGTAAAGCCGAAATAACACTTGAGGTTCCAGCGCTTTGGCTCAGAGAAAAAACACCTGATGCTGATTCAGCCGACACGCAAACTCAGCAACGGTTATTTGACTCTCACCTCATTGATCCAGAGATCGCTCTAATCAAACTGGAAAAGGTCAACTCTAGCAGCGCCTGGCTAACCTTCAGCGATGGACATCAAGCACTTTATACAGATTCTGAAATTCTGGATAATGCGCTGGATCTGGATTCAGCCTCATCCGCCGAAAGCTGGAAAAGCGACATCAATGTAAAACTGGTAAAACATAACTGGACAGAGCTGAATGATGACGCCAAGTTTCAGGCTTCACTGATTGCCTACCTCAAGTATGGGTTCATCATTCTGACAAATGTGCCGAATAATACAGAGCAGGTGCTCGCTGTTGGATCAAAATTCGGTTACGTGAAGGAAACGAACTTCGGGAAATATTTCGAGGTTTACTCGAAGCCGAGCGCGAATGATCTCGCATATCGTAGTGTGCGACTGGGCCCTCACACCGATAACCCATATCGTGATCCAGTACCAGGCATCCAGTTGCTTCACTGCCTAGTCAATGAGACCTCTGGTGGCCTTTCCACCCTAGTGGACAGCGTCTCTGTCGTAGAGGCGCTCAAGAGAGAGGACTATGAGGGATACAAGCTGCTCAAGGACACTGCAGTTCGATTTCGCTTCGTGGACAAGGGCGTAGAACTGACATCTCGTCGCCCGATGATTAGCGTCGATGACGCCGGCAACACCTTGGGCGTTCATTACAGTCCTCGCTTGGACAGTCTTCCTCTGCTGGAAGACTCCAAGATCAAAGCATTCCACCGTGCACGCAAGCGCTTGGCTGAGTTGTTCAATCACGAGGATTACGAACTCAAGTTCCGCCTCGATGCTGGTGAGCTAATGCTGTTCGACAACAGCCGGGTTCTGCACGGACGAACCAGTTACGACCCATCCGAAGGTCATCGGCACCTGCAAGGTTGCTACATTGACTTTGATGGCCCACGTGAACGCTTCAGTGAAGTGGTGAAGCGACTCAAAATGCTTGAGGAGGCTGCGTAATGGAGCAGGTAGAATTCATCAGAATGAAAGACGGCACGCACGCTGAATATCACTTTCTGGAAAAACTAGAAAGCGACTTCAACAAAGGTTTGCCGGATCGAATACTCGATGCGCTGAATGGGCTGTCATCGACCTTGAGCGGATACAAGGTCGATCGACTGCAACACTCCCTGCAAGCTGCTGCACGGGCTCAGGCAGACGGTGCAGATGAAGAAATGATCGTTGGTGCGTTGATCCATGACCTAGGAGACTTCCTCGCTCCCTACAACCATTCACAGTATGCCGCCTCTATCATCAGGCCTTATGTGAGAGGGGAAGTAACATGGATCCTACATCACCATGGACTGTTTCAGAACTTCTACTACGCCCATTATTTTGGGGGAGACCGGAACGAGCGTGACAGATACAAGGATCACCCTTGCTATAAGTCATGCGTGAATTTTTGCGAACGCTGGGATCAATCTTCATTCGACCCAGACTACCCTACGCCAGGTATTGAACACTTCGCTCCATTGGTGCACAAGATTTTCAGCCGCAAACCATTCGACCCCACTGTACTAAAAGACGAATACCCAATGATGTAATGGCAGGCCCGCTACGCTTTATTTTTTCCGCATAGCGGGCCAGCTGAGCATATAAAAGATCCCGAATACCGTAAATCCACAGGACTCCAGATGCCGGATTATGAGCAAGATCCCGATGTCCGATTGTGAAGGTGTTGCGTAAACGTTTATCTGCCGACCTCCGAGCTGATCCCAACCCAACCCAACCCAACCCAACGCAATGCCCCTGTACCGCAGCTTCGATCAACAGTGGATAACTGTTAACGGTCAGCCCTTTGTTAACAATAATTGTATTAACGCTATTCCGGTCAAGCCATTGCCGCCAGGTTTCAGTTCCAGCTCTCATCCTCAAGCTCGAGACCACAAAGATACATTAATGAAAGTGTTTCCTCGCATGGAATCCGCGCTACGCACCGTCACCAAAGATGATTGCTGCGTCTACATCGGTTGCAAGACAATTCTTTTCGACGTCTGAAATCATTAGCCGCGGCCAAGGCGGCCGTTAAATCGGGTATCTCGGCATCATAAGCATATTGCCGATAGCTTGGTCGCATCCTTCGTAAAGGTGCTCTCATCTCCCTTGGTCTGTAGGTCGGTCGTTGCGCTGGCGAGGTTCGCGAGCGCTGTTGCGACCACGTGTTGAAAGTTGTGCCCTAGGGGTAAGACTAACCGAACGATTGGCTCTGATGAATAGCATTACATCTAAACAGCTTTCAAGTGATTGAAACTGCTGACTTATCGCGGCTTGGGCGAGACGTAACTCTGCCCAAACTTCGTGAAACTCAGGTGGCAGCCGATGCCTCGAACGCGATCAACGGATCCAGCGGAGGAAGCTTTCGTCGATAGCTTTCATAAGAATTATTTATCCGAATGCCCAAGGAATGGTTGTTGGTCAGCATAGAAAGATTAGCTTATGTTATTCGAACTATCTGTTCAACTCACTGAACCCCTCAATCTAGGTTCCGCCCCCCACATGGGGCGCAATGCTGGATCGGACAGAGTTGAATGAAGATTTATTCATAAAATCGAGACTGCATCGTAGCGGTAAAGGAGCTTCTTGTCATGTATTTGAAAATCTCGAAAATATCTGACGAAACGGCGTCTATTCGAAGCTTTTACCTGGTTAACGCATCGGCAGAAACGTCGCTGCCGGAGTTCTCGGCTGGATCTCACATTACCGTGCGCGTAACCGATACTATAAGTAGACAGTACTCGTTAGCAAATACCCCTGGCTCGTCGGATCATTATTTGATCTCGGTTCTTAGGGAGCAGGAAGGACGAGGTGGGTCGCAATGGATACATGATAACTGGAAGATCGGAGATACTATAGAAGCAGAAGGCCCTGCCAACAATTTCAGACTCCACGAATCGGCTGGCAAAGTTATTCTTATTGCCGGCGGCATCGGTATTACCCCTATCCTGTCGATGGCGAGACGCCTGCAACAAATCGGATCCAGGTATCATTTATATTATTGCGCGCGCTCAGTCGAGGAAACTGCGCATTATAACTCAATAGTAACTTCAACCCTGCGCGATAATGTAACGTTTATTCATGACAAAGCAACAGAAGATAGGCGCTTAGATGTGTCCAGTCTGGTGAAAGATCGCGAGGAAGATTGCCACGTGTACGTATGCGGCCCACTAGGGCTTGTGGAGGCCGTCAAGAGTGCGGCCCGAGGCTGCTCCCCGGAGACGGTGCACTACGAGTTGTTCGGGGCGGATCCAAGTGCAGTACGATATCACGAAAGCGACTCAGAATTTACGGTAACAATCGGTAGCAGCGGAAAGTCGTTTGCCGTGCCCCCTGGCCAATCAATACTTCAGGTACTGGCCGATAACGGTGTGACGGTACGAACACTATGCGAAGAGGGGTATTGCGGTTCTTGCCTGACCCCGGTGTTGAGCGGCAAGCCGGATCACCGAGACAGTGTTTTAACGCAGACGGAACGAAACTCTGGACAGCTAATTGCCCTATGTTGCTCGCGTGCAAAGTCCGAAAATCTGATCCTAGACTTGTGAATATGAAACGATCCGGTTTAGCTCGCTCGCGTCGCCTGGCCGAGGGACATAGCGTTCTTGTGATTTCCTGCTTTAGCCTGCCGATGGTTGCTGCGATTTTTCATGGATGCCCGTCTGTATTTGCGTTGCTCGCGGTGAGTGCCTCCGACAGGACTCATTCGGTACCGTCGAATCCGGCCAGATGGGCTGACGGTCAGCCGGCAAATAAGGCCAACGCCGCACCGCTCGCCTCCCGACGCCGGCGATAAGGGCCGACATAGATGGCTGATGGCCCCACGGAAAGTAAGCCAGCAACGAAGCCGGTTGTTGCCGCTGTTTCCGCAGTGAACTGCCTATCGATATATTGTTGAGCGTTTTGGGATCAAATGGAAAACGAACCAGCTAGGGAGGTACAGATGTATAGCCCATTTATACCCAAGAGCCTTAAGCGTCCTAACTTTGTTTTTTTGCACCTATCAATCTTTGACAGATGCACACCGCCAATGAGAAGCCCTTAACCAAGGCTGGCAACAAGCATGCGAGTCAGAAAAAATTGCACATCTTATCGTGCAATGCGCAGATCGGCGTTTCAGCAAACGCAAAGAGTATAACTAAACCATGCTGGCCGGAAGATAATACTGCGAAATAACAAAATCAATTCACAACAGAAAAATCAGAAAAACAAATAAATAACTGCCGCCTTTCTCTTAAATTATCTTGAGGAATTTGCACCATGAACGCATTATCTCCAACGTTATTTCTAATCGCTCTTTCAGCGTCTTTCGTCAGCCAAGCTGCGGAGCCAGACCAATGCCGACTGGTTAAATTCGCAGACCCGGGATGGACTGACATTCAAAGTACCACCGCACTCGCCACGACGATCCTGAAAGCACTCGACTACCAAACAAAAGTGACTTCGCTCGGGGTTCCACTTACGTACAAGGCTTTGGCCGAAGGTAAGAATCTGGATGTTTTTTTAGGAACCTGGATTCCGACCATGGAGTCTGAACTGAAATCATATCGGGACGCTGGTACCATCGATACAGTGCGAGTAAACCTGGAAAACGCCAAGTATACGCTGGCAGTGCCTGAAAACCTCTGGAATTCGGGGCTGAAGGACTTCTCGGATATCGCTAAATTTAAAGATGAGCTAGGTCAGAAGATCTACGGGCCAGAAGCCGGTGATGGCGGAAACAATGCGATTCTGAAAGCAATCGATGAAAACGCCTTCGGCTTGAAAGATGCAGGGTTCACCCTAGTAGCCTCCAGTGAGGCAGGAATGCTTTCCCAAGTCGAGCGGGCAGCGAGGCGAAATTCAGGGATTGTGTTCCTAGGCTGGGAACCTCATCCAATGAATAACCGTTTCAAGTTGAAATACTTGACTGGAGGGGATGACTTCTTTGGGCCCAATTTCGGTCAAGCTACGGTGTATACCACTACCCGTAAGGGCTACGTGGATGAGTGTCAGAACGTGGGGCAACTCCTCAAAAACATGAGCTTCAATGTAGATATGGAAAACCGAATCATGGGTTCAATTCTTGAAGACAAAATGGCGCCTCAAGCAGCGGCAATGGCCTGGCTCAAAGCTAATCCTCAGATTCTGAATACATGGCTATCGAGGGTGACAACTAGGGAGGGTGGGTCTGGCTTAGAAGCGGTGAAGGCCAAGTTGCTTTAAGGATTCAGTCAGCATCCAGCGACACGATGAGTAAAGGCGCTCCATGGGTTCGTTCACCGCAATATTGATCTTCGGTTACGACGGCGCGTGTAGGCAATGTCGGGGAGTAGCAATAACGATGGATCGTCACATTATCGAAAAATTCCTACCAGCTCCAACCCGCCCATTTAAAGGGCGGGTTGGCCCACCAAGAAAACCATTCCACCGTGACGGGTGCCAATTTTAGGGCCGGTTCCAGCGGCAGTGGTCTTGCTCATGTCCGGATCCCGCACGACTCCCCTGCCACCTTGGCGAAGAGCCCGCATGACTCCCCACCGAGCAACATCCTTTCGCTCTAGACAGTTCAATTTAAGCGCCCACGCAACATACATTGCATGATTAAACGGGCGCTCACATGTGCGGTAGCCGTTCGGTAATCTCCATAGCACGCTGCGTCGGCAGGCGTGCAAGAACATCCTTCAAGTAAGCATACGAATCATGCCCGTTGAGCTGCGTCGGCTTTATCAAACTCATGATCGCCCCCGCACGTTTACCGCAACGTAGCGATCCGGCAAACAAACAATTCGAGCGTCCCAGTGCCCACTGTCGGATTTAGTTGTCGGGCGGTCAGAAGCGGTTACCCGCGTCCCTCCAAGATCCGTTCATGCGAGTTTCCCAGCACACGGCTCAAGCCTCTACTTGGGCACTTGGTTTTACATCGTCGACGTTGGCAAATCGCACATCCCATGGGCACCGCAGGTAGTTGGTCTCGAGATTGGCGACCGCATCCGTGCTCCGAGACTCAGCTTCACAACATGTCGTCAATGCCATGGTGTGTCTTTGGTGACCGGTGTGAGGCATGCGCAGCAGCGGCCACCTTGCTGTAGAAACACCCGATACAGGTGGCTCGGCCCTTTAGATAGATAAGCATTTGAAATAACGATTTTTCCCCCATCGGCGTATCTCGCGAGGATGGCGACATACCTCCCATCGCCAAAGCATTTCCCACACTGGGTTCTTGCCCGCGATGGAAACGGCACCGACCTCGTGATCAGTCTTCAAACCGGATTGGGCATTTCTCCGCCCCTTCCAGTTTTCTCAACTCCTCCACCACCGGTGGTCTCGCCCCGCGCAGGGTAAGGCTGCGATCCTGCTGCAACAGTCGCCGCGCTTCCTGGTGCAGCATCTCCACACCTGAATAGTCGATGAAGTTGATTTGCTGCGCCTCGATCACTAAACGTACGCCGTGCATCCGTTGCAGGCGCAACTGCAGGTAATGGCTGGCGCCGAAAAAGATCGATCCGCCGACTTGCAGAATGTCTTCATCCCCGTCGCGCCAGTGCTTCACCCGCGGCTGGGAAGTGCGCTTGAGGTAAAAAAACAGCGAAGCCAAAACGCCGGCGTAGATCGCCGTCTGCAGTTCCAGCAGCAGCGTGGCGACACAGGTCAGCGCCATCACCCCAAACTCCGCGCGGCTGACCCGCCACAGCGCCCCAATCCCGCGAGTGTCCACCAGACCCCAGGCGATCAACAGAATGCTGCCGGCCATGGCCGGGATGGGGATATGCGCGATCACCTTCGCGCCGAAAATGGCAAACAGCGCCACCCACAACGCCGAAAAACCCCCGGCCAGCGGCGAGCAGGCGCCCGCCTCGTAGCTCAGGCCCGAACGGGTAAAGGAACCGGCTGACAGAGAGCCGGAAAAGAACGCCCCCACCATGTTCGATAACCCCTGGGCGCGGACTTCCTGATTGGCATCGAGCAGCTGCTGTGAACAGGCTGACAAGGAACGGGCAATCGACAGGCTTGTCACCAGACCGAGCATCCCGACCGCTACAGCGCTGGACAGCAGGCGCAGGATCAAGTCCGTATCCAGTGGCAATGGACTGAAGGGAGGCAGGCGTCCTACGAACGCGCTGACAAGCTTCACATGACCGAACATGGCTGGCCAGAGCCAGACCAGCAGCTCGCTCAGGATCAGGGTGATCAACAGGGTCGGCCAGCGGCGCAGCAACAATTTCAGGATCACGCCCACCGCTACCGTCCCCAGCCCCAACGTGAGGGAGGGTTTATCCACTTCGCCCAGGTGCTTGAACAGCATCAGGAAGCTGCTCATCGCTGTCGCCTCGTTGGTCACGTCGAGTCCCAGCAGGTTCGGCAGTTGACCGATGGCAATCACCACGGCCGCGCCAAGAGTGAAACCCAACACCACCGAGTGTGAGACGAAATTCACCAAGGCACCAAAACGCAGTAACCCCAATAGCCACTGGAAGATACCGGCGAGCAGCGTCAGCAACAGTATCAGCATGACGTAGTCTTCTGACGCGGGAACGGCCAGGGGACTGACGCTGGCGTACAGGACAATGGAGATGGCCGCCGTAGGGCCGCAGATCAGATGCCAGGACGATCCCCACAGGCAGGCAATCAGCACCGGGACGATCGCGGCGTACAAGCCATACTCTGGTGGAAGTCCGGCAATCAGGGCATAGGCAACGGATTGCGGCAAGGCCAGAATTGCACCGCTGAGGCCGACGATCAGGTCTCGGCAGACGCTGGCGCGGGTTTGCCGCGGCAGCCAGGTCAGGAACGGGAAAAGTGAATGGAGGCTGGGGAAGGCCATGGATCCTCTCGGGTGGGTCTGCGTAAGGGTATCAGGACGGCGCGATTATCGTGGCGAGAAGCTTGCTCCCTCGCCACATACAACCCTTACAACTTCGCTTTTACGGCCGGCAACGCGTCCTTCCCATCCACGGTCTTCACGCCATCCAGCCATTTATCCAGCACCGCTGGATTGGCCTTGATCCATTCCATGGCCGCGACGGCATTGCTGATCTTCTTGTTCGCCACCTCCGCCATGATGCTGTTCTCCATGTCCTGGGTGAAGCTCAGGTTGGTCAGCAGTTTGCCAACGTTCGGGCAGGCCTGTGCATATCCGTTGCGGGTCAGGGTGTAGACGCTGCCCGTGTCACCGAAGTATTTCTCGCCACCCTTCAGATAATGCATTTTCAACTGCACGTTCATCGGGTGCGGTGTCCAGCCGAGGAAGGTCACGAACTTCTTCTTTTTCACCGCGCGGGACACTTCGGCCAGCATCGCCTGCTCACTGGACTCAACGAGCTTCCATTGACCCATATCAAAGTCGTTCTTCTTAATCATTTCCTGCAAGGAGATATTGGCCGGAGCGCCCGAGCCAATGCCATAAATCTTCTTCTGGAACTCGTCGGCATGCTTGTTCAAGTCGGTAAAGTCACGCACACCGGCGTCCCAGACGTAATCCGGGACGGCAAGAGTGAACTCGGTGCCTTCGAGGTTTTTTACCAATTGAGTGACATCGCCAGTGGCCACGAACTTGTCGTAAAAGCCCTGTTGCGCTGGCATCCAGTTACCCAGAAAAACGTCAACCTGACCATCCTTGAGCCCGCCATAGATGATCGGCACCGCCAGGGTGCTGACCTTAGCCTCGTATCCCATGCCGTCCAGCAAAAAACCGGTAATGGCGTTGGTCGCGGCAATGTCGCTCCAGCCAGGGTCGGCCATCTTCACGGTGTCGCAGCGTTGCTCGGCGAACGCCGTGGCACTGCCCAGCGCGAGTAGCCCAACTGTCAGGACTTTAGAAAACTTTTGCATTGACTTCCCCTTAACATTATTGGTTTTGGCAGGGCTGTGGATAACGTGCTTTGCGCTCCAGATCATCCAGGTCGATATGGTTGCGCATGTACTGTTGACTGGCGTCGACCAGCGGCTGGTGATCCCAGCTCTTCAACTTGCCGATGGTCAACGCTTCGGCGACGAAACGCCGACGACGCTGGCTGGCGAGCACCTGCTGGTGTATCAACGGAATATTCCATTTGGCACGCGCTTCGGCCACAAACTCCTCGAACAGCGACCGGTGTTGCGGTGACTGACTGAGTTCTTCCTGCTCCCGCGGATCGTTGCGCACATCAAAGAGTAGGCAAGGGTCGTCTTCGCTGTAGATAAATTTGTAAGCGCCGCGGCGAATCATCATCAGCGGGCTAATAGTGCCCTCAGCCATGTATTCGCCAAATACTTCGTCGTGGCCGCCCTGCCCTTGCAGGTGCGAAACCAGCGAGCGCCCGTCCAGAGGCAAACCTGGTTCCAACGAACCGCCAGCCAACTCGACGAAGGTCGGCAGCAGATCGGCGGTGGAGACTGCTGCGCTGACCCGGCCGGCGCCGAATTGCCCGGGCGCACTGATCAGCAGAGGTACTCGCGCAGCCATCTCGAACCAATGCATTTTGTACCAGAGCCCACGCTCACCAAGCATGTCACCGTGGTCGCCAGAGAACACGATGATAGTGTCGTCGATCAGCCCCGTATCTTCGAGGGTTTGCAGGAGTTTGCCGACGTTACTGTCGATATAGCTGCATGCACCGAAGTAGGCCCGGCGCGCATCGCGGATCTTATCAACTGGCAATGGTTTGTCCCACAGGTCATACACTTTCAGTAACCTTTGAGAATGCGGATCAAGTTCGGACTGCGCCGGGGTTTCAGGCAATGGAATGTCGGCATCGTCGTACATATCCCAGAACGCTTTGGGGATGGTGTACGGATCGTGGGGGTGTGTCATCGACACCGTGAGGCAGAACGGCTGGTCGCCGTCTTCGCGGATGTGGTCGAACAGATATTGCTGGGCCTTGAACACCACCTCTTCATCAAAATCCAGTTGATTGGTACGCACACACGGCCCGGCTTGCAGCACCGACGACATGTTGTGGAACCAAGTAGGACGCACGTCCGGTTCATCCCAGTTCACCGACCAGCCATAGTCGGCGGGGTAGATATCGCTCGTCAGGCGCTCCTCATAACCGTGCAACTGGTCTGGGCCGCAAAAGTGCATCTTGCCGGACAATGCCGTGCGGTAACCGAGGCGACGCAAGTGGTGGGCGTACGTCGGTACATCGGCGGGGAAATCGGCCGCGTTGTCATAGCCACCAATCTTGCTCGGCAACTGACCGCTGACCAGGGTAAACCGCGACGGGGCGCACAGCGGGCTGTTGCAGTACGCGGCATCGAACACCACGCCTTCCGCGGCGAGGCGACTCAGATTGGGCAGTTTGATGGGCGAGGAACCGTAGAACGGCAACATTGGCGCGGCCATCTGATCGGCCATGATGAAAAGAATATTTTTGCGCTTCATGTGATTGCGGCATTCCATAGTGAATATTTATGCGAGAGTGCTGCAATCGAGCATGAAGACCATAAAGCTAGCGGTAAAGCCCATACACAGCAATGACTGGGATAAGCAGTGCTTATGTATGCCACTCTTGCTAATTTATCTTCAGAATTACCGAGGGCGTTTGAGGCCGCAGCTAGGCAGAGTAGTTTTACCTCCGCTGCGGTGGCACTCAGCACCACGCAACCGGCCATCAGACAACAGATGAAACGTTTAGAAAATCAATGGGACGGTGTTGTTTGATCGGATCTATCGCAGCATTGAATAAACAGAATCCGGGGCGATACTTTCCAGCGGGTGCAAGCAGCTGTGCAGAACTTCGTTGAAGTTGTTCTGCATCGAACTCGGCTCCAGAGCCGTGCCGCGCCCTTGGCCAAAAGATGCTTCCTTAAATTCATGCGCCGGCCTGCAACCCAAATCCCCACGCCGTCGTAGACCAACACTTTCATGCGATTGGCGCGGCGGTTGGCGAACAGATAAGCACAGTGCGGCTTCGCCGCACTGAACACCGCAACAACTAGCGCAAGAGCGGCTTCAGTGCCGGCGCGTATCTCCACGGGTTCGATGGCGAGCCAGATGGTGTCGATGCGAATAATCGCAGCAGATCTAGCAGAAAAGCGGAGCATGCCGCTGAATTTTCTGCTGGCCAACTCGCCACGACTACGCCTCTTGAATGAGGCACTTCGAATCGATTCGCGGCCGGAAGAATATGAGGGGCCGCTGTCGAAGAGAATGCCTTGACCGGAATAAAGGCCGTGTGCAGTGTCAGGTTTTTCTGCGCATGCACCCGAATCCATCTATGGACAAGGTTTGCACTGAGGTTGTGGGCAAGAGCGAAATTGGCAATCGAGGCGTCAGCCCGCGCGCACCCGGCGATAACCTGGGCTTGAAAGACTGGAAATAGGAACGGCGCTCCAGTGGCCTGAGCATCCGCTTAAAAGGTTAGAAATGGTGTCCAACATTTCGGGGTCAGATCAAAATACGCGGACACCATCGCCCTTAATGCTGGAGTTTTGAAGGTGACTTGGCCAGACGCTTACCGAAAGCTGAGGATCTCTTCGCGTTCACTTGTGAAATCGTCGCCCCATATAAGCGTGCCAATCCTGTCGCCGGCACGCACTCTCTTCAGCAGGTATTCATGGCTCGCGCAAGAACTGGCTCTTCGCAAGATCACTGCGCAGCGGAAAACGGGCAGCGGCGGTCATCAGTTTGATCCCGTCGGAGCGACTTAACGGGCATGATCCATATGCTTATTTTAAGGACGCCCTCACGCGCCTACCGACGCAGTGGATAAGTGGGATTGCGGAGCTACTGCCCCATAGGTGGCGACCGGTTTAGTTGCGCAAGGCGGGGTGCCCGGACGCGCACACTCGATAAGCTCTATGGTAATTTTCAGCGCCTGTATTTTTGCAATTAGAGCATTTCCCGTGTTCCCCGATGCCGAGCTTGAGCGCGTACTACTTCACGCAAAAAAGGCCATGTGGGCGTGGACACATGGCCATAAATTGATGCAATTACGAGCGCGTGGATGATTGATTAGCTTGGCAGAAACTCCTCCGCCCATCCAAGGCTAGCAATACCCCGACGGACGAAATCATCGACTTCCGCCTGAGAGTACCCGATGCTGGCAAGCACGTCTTTGGTTGAATGCCCCCAGCGCTCAGGGAGAGATACCGCCGAGATTTTTGAATTCACTGGGCGTATTGCGTAGTGATCGATCTGTGTCAGGCAGTGGCCGCTTGGGTGGTTACGGTGAATCGAGAATGCGAAGCTGCCGTTGTGGATACCAACGGTGTTGTCCCCTTCTCGGGTGTATTGCTCACGGAGCTGCTCGATTGAATTCGGTACTGCGGCAGCGATATCCGCCTCGTGCAGGAGGTCAGCCCAGTATGCAGCTGGAGCAGTCAGGAATGCCTCCTTCAAGAAGGCCGAGACATCTGAGACTTTACCGATGCCTTCCAGCCCTTCGATTTTTTCCAGCATCTCGATTTCTGCTGGCTTGCTGTCCAGATACAGCCAACCATCACTCGTCTGGTAGAAATGCGACAGAGCATTATAGCCCAGCACATTGCGACCCGAGGGCTCGTTGAAGGCGCCCCGCCCCGCATAGTCATAGGCAAACGAGATTTGCGCGAGGTTAGTAACAGCCGAGAGGGAGGTGCGCGAACGGGTGACATTACCGGTTTTGATCCGATGGTAGAGTTGCACAGCCATACCCAAGCCGGCAGCGAAACCACAGTTGACGTCCAAGGTGCCTAGGTGAGCGTGCTCTTCTGGCGTTTGTGGGCCACCGAAGCGACTCATAATGCCGCTGTGGGCCTGAATGATATCGTCATAACCAATGAAGTTGGACTTCGGCCCTGGCAGCGGCCCACCTAAACAATCGAGGCGACAGAACAGGACGTTGGGGTTGACGATACGCAGGCTCTCCTTATCCAGTCCCAGCTCTTTCAACTGACGCTCTGGAGCATTGATGACCACTATATCCACTGAGCAAACCAGGCGGTTGAAAGCGCCACGGCCTTCTGGACTGAGAATATCAACCAGAGCGCTCTGTTTGCCCATGCCTGTCTGGAAGGTAAACAGAGTGCCAATCAGTGGATCATAAAGAGGCTTAACCGGGTCGAGCTTGATGACTTCGGCACCGAAGCGCGCGAGAAACGCAGTTGAGTGCGGGCCAGCAATAACGTTGGTCAGGTCAAGGATCCGCAGCCCATCCAACCAGCCCTTTCCAACCTCGGACTTGGTTGCACTACCTATTGGGTAGGTAGCCGGATATTGAGCGGCAGCTTCTTTAAGCTCGACCACTGCCTGTTCGAAAGATACGTTCTTGCGAGGACGAGGCTTAACCATTTCGCCTGCGAACTCTTCAAGCCACACGATCGGCCCAGGCTGTTTCATCAGGCCGTATTCAGGATCTTCAACCTCAACGATCAGACCAGCAGTATTGGTGTGCTCATGATTGACCCATTCTTGGGTGGTACGGTGCGGCGCCCCTGGAATCTTGTTCTCACCGAAAATCTGACCCCACTCTTCCGAAGTTTTGCTGAGGAACGCTTTCTTCATCTTCGCCGAGATATGGTCTGCCCACTTCTTTGGCAGAGGGTATACGCCAATCGACGTCTCGCCATCCCACTCACTGATGGGTGAATGCAGATCGGATACTTCGGGTAGACCATCCGCCACGAGTTCATCGTAGATGCCGAGAACTTTCAACGCACGCTTGGCATGGTTACGGTGCGACGGGCATACGCAGTAAAACATCCGGTCGTCTGCACACAAATAGGTGCGGTAGAAAGGATCGAGATACTCCTGCAAATCCTCGTAGCTGAGATTCATTGGAATGTTGTTGGCCTTGCGATGCTCAATTTCAAGCTCTCGCATCGTCTTATAGCGCTCAGGCAGACCGTCGATTACGTAGGAGTTATAGGACAGTCCTTCCATCAACGCGGCAACCACTGGCACCTCGATCTCATCACCATGGCCGGTACGTTCACGAGCTTGAAGAGCGAGTGCGACTGCGCTAGCAGCCAGAGTGGTAGCGTACGCAGAACCCAGAGGCAGTGGTGAGAAGCTCGGGTTAAGACCCAGCAAAACACGGTTGAAGCCCATGTCAGTGAATGCGCCCGCAGTCGCGGCAACAACAGCCTCTGTAGCTTTCCATTCCCGACGCAGCGTGTCGTTGCTGGCAAAGCCTGGGATTGAGAGTGTGATCAGCTCCGGGCGGCTGGCGCGCAGCTCTTTAAAGTCGATGCCCAGATTTTTCATTACGTCCGGACGGAAGCTTTCCAGGACAATGTCAGCTTGAGCAATCAGATCATTCGCCTGCGCCAGACCGGCAGCGGTCTTGAGGTCAAGACGGATACAGCTTTTGTTGCGATTAAGCACAGCGTTCGCCGGGTTTTCCCACTGAGGGCCCTCAGGAGGGTCGATGTGCACCACTGTCGCGCCGAGATCCGCCAAGATCATTGCTACGGCGGGGCCAGCGATCTGCTGACCGAAATCGACTACGCGAACGCCGGCAAGCGGCAATGGATTAGTCTGCTTCATTTCGTTTTATCCTTCTTAGAGGCAGTTTTAGATTAGGTCTAATGACCTAGTTGTAGAGTCATGGCAGTGGACGAAAAGCAATATCAGTAACTACTGACACCTGATTTGACGACAAAAACTCTCGACAACTTTTTTTGGTATCTCCCCACCGTGTAATACCGATATTAGAAATCTCACAACAACCAATCCAGCAATATAAATTAGCCCTGAGGGTCAATTTTTATTATGACTGCAGGCGATCTCTTGAAATAAACAACAGCAAACCTCTCGCAAGCCGCCCTCGACCCATAAAAAAAACAGGGAGTCAGGCTGACATTTTATTGCTTCACAAACTTATTCTCACACCCGAGAATCAATCACGACCCACCTGAGGTCGAAACAATTCATGCCGGCAGCCATGCCCAAATAATCTATGCGGCTATTGCGCAGAGACGGTGTCTTTTACTCCACCAGATAAATAAAACAGGAGCATTTATGGCTACCCCAGTAGTTCTGCCTCGCCTGATGTCCATCGGCGAAAATGCTTGTGAAGAAATTACGGCAGTTCTAGCAAGCCTAAATCTTCGCAAGCCCCTCGTAGTGACCGACAAGATGATGGTCAAGCTGGGCTATGCCGCCAGAATCGTAGAAGTGCTCTCCTCTACCGGCATCCATGCTGACGTATTCGATGACACCGTTCCCGAGCCCACTGTCGCATCGATCAGTGCAGGTGTGCGCTACGCCGGAGAAGGCGACTTTGACTGCATCATTGCGCTGGGTGGCGGCAGCCCTATCGACAGTGCGAAGGCTATCGGTGTGCTTGCCAAGCACGGCGGCCAAATGCGTGATTACAAGTTCCCACGAATCGTAAACGAAGCGGGACTGCCGCTGATTGCCGTCCCGACCACGGCGGGCACTGGCTCCGAAGTCACCCGATTCACAATCATCACTGATGAGTCGACTGACGAGAAAATGCTTTGTGTGGGATTGGCCTTTATGCCAGTTGCCGCCCTGATCGATTATACGCTGACGCTGAGCCTCCCAGGACGCATCACGGCTGACACAGGCATTGACGCCCTCACCCACGCCATGGAGGCATACGTCAGTAAAAAGGCAAATGCTTACAGCGACACTCAGGCTCTGGCTGCGATGCGATTAATCGGGCCCAATCTTCGAACCGTCTATCGCACCGGAGCCGATAAGAAGGCACGTGAAGCGATGATGCTCGGCTCAACGCTCGCGGGGATGGCCTTCTCCAACGCATCAGTAGCTTTAGTGCATGGCATGAGCCGCCCTATTGGCGCTTTTTTCCATGTTCCCCACGGATTGTCCAACGCGATGCTGCTGCCGGCCGTGACCGAATTTTCGATCCCTGCAGCACCTGAGCGCTATGCCGAATGTGCTCGCGCAATGGGCTTGGCCACCCTCCAGGACAGCGATGCCACGGCCAACGAAAAGCTGCTGCGCGAGCTCAAAGCAATCAATGAGGATTTGAACGTCCCCAGCCCGGCAGAGTTTGGAATTGATAAAGCGCAGTTCATGGACAAGATCGAAACCATGGCACAGCAGGCCTTGGCCTCTGGATCGCCGGGGAATAACCCTCGCGTCCCGACCACCGACCAAATGGCTGAGCTCTATCGCAAGCTTTGGTAGTTGAACGCCATACCGTTAAACGCTGTTATCCAACATTACAATAATCAGGAAACATGAAATGGAAACTGTAGGACACCTCATTAGTGGCGAGCGCCTGGACGCTGGACAGCGTTTTCAGGATGTATTCAACCCTGCGACTGGACAAGTTACCAAGCGCGTGGCGCTGGCCTCCAAGGTGACTGTTGAACAAGCCATCTCCGCAGCTCAGGCAGCCTTCCCTGCCTGGCGCAATACCCCTCCTATCAAGCGGGCTCGCGTCATGTTCCGCTTCAAGGAACTCCTGGAGCAGAATGCTGCGAAAATTTGCCAACTCATTGGCGAAGAGCACGGCAAGATTTCGCACGACGCCATGGGGGAATTGCAGCGCGGCATCGAAAACGTCGAGTACGCTTGCGGTGCTCCTGAGTTTTTGAAAGGAGAACACAGCAAAAACGTAGGCCCTGACATCGATTGCTGGAGCGAGTTCCAGCCGCTGGGTGTGGTGGCTGGCATCACCCCATTCAACTTCCCAGTGATGGTGCCGCTCTGGATGTTCCCGATGGCAATTGTCTGCGGGAATTGCTTTATCCTCAAACCATCCGAACGCGATCCAAGCTCGACCTTGTTCATCGCTCAGATGCTGCAGGAAGCAGGTCTTCCAAACGGTGTCATGAACGTAGTCAACGGGGATAAAGAAGCTGTTGACACTCTGTTAAACGACTCGCGGATTGAGGCAGTAAGTTTCGTAGGCTCAACGCCAATTGCCGAATACATCTACAAGCTCGCTACCGCGAATGGGAAACGTTGCCAAGCATTGGGCGGGGCGAAAAACCACGCAATCGTAATGCCGGATGCGGACATGGATAACGCGGTGAACCAGCTCTTAGGGGCAGCTTTCGGCTCATCCGGCGAACGCTGCATGGCACTGTCGGTTGCCGTTGCAGTAGGAGCAGGTACCGCACAAGCCCTTGTTGAAAAGATGCGCACCGCCATGGCTGCGCTTAAAGTCGGCGCCTATTCAGATGCCAGCAACGACTTTGGCCCCGTTATCACCCGTCAGCACAAGGATAAGGTTGTCGGGTACATCGACAGTGCGGAGGCCGACGGTGCCCGGATCATCGTAGATGGTCGAAATGCTGAAGTCGCGGGATACGAGAGCGGCTTCTTTGTGGGTGGCACCCTGATCGATGGCGTAAAACCGACGATGCAGAGCTACCAGGAGGAGATCTTCGGGCCGGTGCTTCAGGTGATTCAGGTCGACTCAATGCAGGAAGCGATGAATCTCATTGATAACCATGAATACGGCAATGGGACGTGTATTTTCACGCGCGACGGCGAGGCAGCGCGTTACTTCACCGACAACATCAAAGTGGGTATGGTGGGCGTAAACGTCCCATTGCCGGTACCAGTTGCGTATCACAGTTTCGGCGGTTGGAAGCGCTCTCTGTTCGGCGACCTCCATGCTTATGGCCCGGATGGCGTGCGGTTTTATACCCGTCGCAAAATGATCACCCAGCGCTGGCCATCGGCAGGTGTTCGTGAAGGAGCCTCATTCTCAATGCCTACATTGAAATAACGGCCCCGAATGGGCATGTAAACCCTCAAGTTTTCATGCCCCGAGGCGTTCACGCTATCGCCTCATATGATCATTTACATCTATAGACGCTACATACTATTATTGAGCGGGCGATGGCGATAACCATCACCCGCTCAACAATGCTATATGAAGAGCGATCTATAAGTGAATAAAAAACGCCTTCCTCCGCTGAATTGGCTGCGCTCGTTCGAGGCCTCTGCACGCCACTTAAATTTCACCTTAGCTGCCGAAGAACTAAACTTGACACAGGCTGCTATCAGCCAACAGATTAAAGGTTTGGAGTCACAACTTGGAATGACGCTTTTCAAGCGTCTAGCGCGCCGACTAGAATTGACCGAAGCGGGGCGCGCTTATATGCCTGCAGTTCATGAAGCTATCGAACGTCTTGCTGCTGCCACCGATGAAATTTTTGGCGAAGGACGTGCAAAGGTCATTACCACCAGGGTGAACCTTGTTTTCTTTACGACTTGGCTAGCTGCGAGACTAGAACGGTTTACCAGCGTTTATCCTTCAGTAAACCTGCATTTCAGCAGTAACATCTGGCTGGAGGAGCAGGATAAAGAAGTGGATATTGATATTCGATACGGCAAAGGAAATTGGCCGGGCTATAAGTCATACAGACTGACGTGGGATGAGCTTATTCCAGTATGCAGCCCCAAGCTAATAATTACTGATCCTAACTTAGACTTCAATATAGAGAAAATACTAGCAGAACATGGACTACTCCATGTCATCGGATATGAAGAAGGATGGGGTTATTGGCTAAAGCAAACAGGAATTTCCTGCGTTCCACCTTCGAAAGGGATGCAATTTGACACGCTTATAACAGCGTTGGAAATGGCTGTTCTCGGACACGGTTTTGCATTAGGACGAACATCACTTGTAGCTACGCTGCTGACTGAAGGCAAACTCGTCGCTCCGTTCACTCAACGTGTACCCACCTCCGAAGCGTTCTACGCTGTCCTTCCAGAACATCAATATGCCAGCCCTCAATCCCAAGCATTTATAGACTGGTTACTTAAGGAAGCCGGTCTTTCAAAAAAGGAATCCACCCAGTTATTAGATGGCTAAGTGGATTCCTCCCCAAGCCGGTCTTCTGCGCCTTCGGTGAGGCGGGCCTCCTCCTTTAACCAAGCGACAAATTGCTGGGCCACATCACTCAAACGATCGGATTTCCTCGTCAAAAGGTAGTAACCCATTGGGTGTCGCATCTTCATCTCAGGAAATGGAATGATTAAATCACCATTCTTTAGAGGTCTCTGGATAAGCTCCAAGCCACACAGAGCAACGCCCAAACCTTCAATCGCAAGCTCTGTCAGCACGTTGGAGTCACTGACTAGATGCCCCCCTTCAATTTTGATTGGGACGCCTGGGTAGGTTCGCCCCCAATTAATCCAATCGTCAACGCTACGATCATGAAGCAATGGATGGTGGATCAAGTTGAGCGGGTCGATTAAAGGATTTTCACATTCAAGCAACGCAGGTGAACAAACAGGAACGTAATTCAAACCTAACAGATAATCCGCACGAAATCCCGACCAGTCAGCCTTGCCCCATTTTATTGCTAAATCGATGTCTCCCGAAAATTCAACGCGCTTCGATGTCAGCGTTTGCTGAATATCTAAGCCAGGGTAGTTATTTGTGAATTTGCGCAATCTCGGCGTCAGCCAGAATGCACTTAAAACAGGTTCCGCTTCTATATGCAAGGCCAACCGACCTTGCTTTCGCGCGCAGCGATCAAATGCTTTCACCAGCTCTTCAAAAGGGCCGCTTGTCTCATTTAGCAGATCTTTACCCGCAGCCGTAAGCGTCACTGAACGAGTGGTGCGAATTAGTAATTGAGCATTCAACGCCTCCTCCAGCTTTACTATTTTTTGACTGATCGCAGACTGAGAGAGGTGCAAAATTTTAGCGGCATGCGTGAAGCTGCCTTGCTCTGCGACCGTTTTGAATGCCAACAATAGAGTGAAATGCGGGAGTCGCGTTGAAACAGACTGTGAGACTGGGCCATTGATAAGCATTTCTTATAATCTCATTAACAAAACGCGATTCAGTGTTGACAACTAAACTGTTTATATTGCGCTTAGCCCTATGGCTAAGGTCTACCAATAATCATAATAGCAGGTCTTCAGAAATGAGAATTCTATCTCCCTCGCTTCGTGTCCGCCACACACTTTCAGGAGGTCGCCATGAAGCCTGAAATTATCGAAACATCCCGCCCTTCTATCGACTGGACACTCATCTTAACCTGTTTGGCCATTGTCTCCACAGCCGTTATTTTTCTAACAGCCTATCCAGATCAAGCCAAGGCCTCCGCAGATCAACTGTTTTCAGCGGCAACAATGACATTTGGATCCATCGTCCAAATTGTTGGCTTTGTTTGCGTCGTTCTTATTATTGGTCTGGCCATGACCAAGTACGGAAGCATCAAGCTTGGCGATGGACTTCCCGAGTACAAGAATGTGAGCTGGATATTCATGTTTATTTGTGCCGGGCTAGGCTCAGCCACCATGTATTGGGCATTCATGGAATGGTCTTACTATTATCTAACTCCGGGACTTGGGATTACCGGGTCGACTCAGCAAGCCCTAGAGTACAGCATCGCATATTCCTTTTTTCACTGGGGCGTTACGCCATGGTCGATCTACGGAATCGCCTCGCTGGCCATGGCCTATCACTTTCACGTACGACGCAACAAAGGCTTGAGCTTGGCAGCCGTTGTTGAGTCTATGACGGGGTTTAAGGCACGCGGGCCGGTGGGTCGTGTAATTGATTTGATATTCTTGTTCTCCACGTTTGGCGGGCTAGTCCTGACAACTACGCTTACCACATCTACTGTTGCGAAAGGGATCGCTGACCTCACCGGCATCACTGATGGTTTCGGGCTCAAAGCTTCGATTGTCATCATGGTCACGATGGTCTTTTCACTGAGCTCCTACATCGGCATCTCCTCTGGCATGCAGCATTTGGCGAAGGTCGCTTGCGGTATGACGCTGGGGTTTGGATTAATCGTCCTGTTTCTCGGCCCGACCGAATTCATCATCAACAACTTCACAAATGCGGCGGGCATTGCATTACAGAATTTCGTGCAAATGAGCTTGCATACCGACCCTGTAGGCGGGAGTGATTTTGCTCGTAGTTGGACGGCCTTCTATTGGCTTTACTGGATCACCTACACGCCTGGGATGGCAATCTTTGTCACTCGTATTTCACGTGGCAGAACCATACGGGAAGTGATCATGGCAATGGTCTTAGGTGGTTGCGGTGGATGCTGGTTCTTCTTCGGTAGCCTGCAGAGTTTCGCTATTCACCAGTTCATCACTGGCGTTGTTGACGCTCCCGCAATGCTCAGTGGTGCAGGCGGCGAAGCTGCGGTTTCGATGCTCCTACACTCCTTGCCAATGGGTAATGTGCTATCTGTCGTGTACCTCCTTCTGATGCTTATTTTCCTTGCATCGCACCTCGATGCAGTGGCGTATACAGTGGCTGCGACTAGCACCAAAAACCTGAAAGAAGGCGATGATCCAACACCTAACCTTCGCCTGTTCTGGTGTTTATTACTCGCTGCGCTGCCGCTTTCCATGCTCTATATCAACGCTCCGCTGAGCACCCTGAAAACAGCGGTCATTCTCACTGCCATTCCATTTATCGCAGTCCTGGCGGTGAAAATTTGGGGGCTGATGAGATGGTTGAAAGAAGACTATTCACATATGTCTGCTGAGGCCATCGTGGCACAAGGGCGTGCACTGACAAAAGCACACCCACAAACGCCAATTTTTCCTCGCTCGACACAACACGCTCCAGCAATGGAAACTTTGGTCTAGAATCTCCAAGACTTGAAAAGTTGGCTGCTTGGATCTCCGCGCAGCCAACGCGTCAACCTTGCTGACACATGTAAATTTTATCTAGCAAACAGCCCCCAACTGTAATCCAGCCAAGCCCATATGCAGGTATCCCTGCCAGCTGATGATAAGCATCACCGCAAGCAACACGATCGTTAGCCAAACCATTCGCACCTCAACATACCTCCCCCGCCCTAGGCCTTCGTTCGACCGGAGACTCAGTAATTGGCCAATGTAATACAGTTGCTATAACGCTCAACACGATCGAGATGTACCAGACGAGGTCGTAGCTGCCGGTGCGGTCATATACAAGCCCTCCGAGCCATCCACCGAAGAAAGCGCCAACCTGGTGGAAGAAATAGACGATGCCCCCGAGCATGGACAGATTTCTCACACCAAAAACTGAAGCGATGGTTCCATTGGTAAGAGGCACGGTAGAGAGCCACAAAAAGCCTATAGCAATTGAGAAACAATAAACTGAAAGCTTAGTCACTGGCACTGCAATAAAGCAGGCAATAACGATTGCCCTTAATGCATACAACATCGTTAGCAACCTCGGCTTCGAATATCGAGCGCCGAAAATCCCTGCGGTATAGGTTCCGAAGATATTGAATAAGCCGATAAGGGCCAAGGCCGCCGTGCCAGTTCCGACATCAAGGTGTTGATCAATGATATAGGAGGGCAAGTGTATTCCAATGAAAACCACCTGAAACCCGCATACGAAAAAGCCTGCTGACAGCAGGATGAACCCTCGATGGGCCACGCACTCTTGCAACGCTTGGCCGGCAGTTTGGGTATCTGCCGTCCTAACAAGCGGTCGGTCTTTAAGCATTCCTACCAGCGGCAGAATCAAAGCGACCAAGCCTGCCAGGATGATTAATGCAGACTGCCACCCAAATTGCTGGATTAACTCAAGAGTGCCGGGAAGCATGACAAATTGCCCAAGTGAGCCAGCGGCACTAGCTAACCCCATTCCCATGCTGCGACTCTGAATCGGCAATGCTCTTCCTATTACCCCTAGAATTACTGAGAAAGTAGTGCCTGACAGGCCAATACCCACCAGAACGCCAGCACTCATCAGCAGCATAGATGAACTGGTCGCGGTACTCATAAGAACTAGCCCACAGGCGTACAGAAACCCGCCACCAGCGATTACCTTGCCCGCTCCATATCGATCGGCCAACGCCCCACTGAAAGGCTGGGCGATACCCCAAATTAGGTTCTGAAACGCAATCGCGAGTGCAAAAATCTCCCTTCCCCACCCAAACGATAGGGACATGGGGGCCAGGAATAATCCAAATCCGTGCCTGACCCCTAATGACAACGCGAGAATAAACGCACTACCTATCAACAACCACTTATAATGCGAGAAATTAAATACCATCACTCACTCCAGCTTTAGTTTTATAAAAACCAACACCCCGCCGCCTGCAACAATTTAATAACTAAATATTAAGCATTCGCGCCAAATACACATTTGGCCTGCAGTCATAATTTTTAATTCGTGCGCTTCAGCGACCTGAGGTGATAGTTCGACATGCTATCACTGGAAATAAACGCCCCACCTACAATAAAAGTATGGCCTCATGCACCGTTTTACTTATAGATACACCAAAGCAAAACTAAGCGCTCACTGCCAGCCAGTGCGGGCTGACACGGCTTAGTCTCGGATAAGCTACGAATGGTGCAGCGACTTGACCACTAATAAGCCACACTAATAAACGGATCACAAAATATTGATTCCACAACTTGGCTCAAATCATTAGATTCTTGAAAGCAACCCGCAACCAGCGTCACCCACATAATTAATACTAACTGGGGACTAAACTTGAACATTTTGAAGCTGCCAGCGACACACGCTTGCTCGAACAAAAGCTCGCAATCAATCGCAAGGATAACTTCTTTGCATTTTAGTTTAGCAACTAAAAAACTGACATCAAGAGCAAGACTAGACGTTCAGATATGTGCAGGGATGACGATTTTATCACGCTTGTACTTGGCTGCTTTTCAAAATGAATCCCCGAAAGCTCATTTTCATTTAACAAAGTTGCGTAAGGTATAAGGCATGAACCGTCTCACTGTTTCAAAAATTGAAGTTTATGTTTGTCGTCCTAACCAACCTGGTTCGACCTGGACACCAGAACAACCTGATCCATTCACGACACACACCTTCGTGCGCGTTCACACCACTGACGGCTTCGTGGGCTTCGCTGCAACCGATTCCTACACCACGCACTGCGTTGATACGGTCTTGCTTGAAACGCTCAAGGACATGATTCCCGAAGTGATTGGCAAATCAGCTCTGGATCGCGTGGCCCTATGGAGTCACCTAAAGCCAAAAGCTTATGCTCGATCCGCTCAGGCCCTGGCGCTGATCGATGTTGCTCTGTGGGACTTGGCAGCGAAAGCGGCGGAAAAGCCCCTCTATCAACTATTGGGGGCGTCACGGACTTCGATTCCAGCCTATGCCAGTACACCTGTTCTAGCATCGCCAGAGGCGTATGTCGACTATGTGAGCCAGTGGGTTGAACAGGGTTTCCAGGCGCTTAAATTCCATTGTTGGTGCCAGCCAGAGAAAGACCTGAAAATGATCAATCTTGTACACCGAGCTCACGGTGATAAAGGCTTGGCCTTGATGCTCGATGTTGAGCAACGCTACGACTTGGCTGGCGCCATGGATGTAGGTCAGGTATTAAGCGAGCTAAAGTATGAGTGGTTTGAGGCTCCATTGGATGATTACGACCTGAGTGGTTATAGGACACTTTCGAGAGACTTGGCTGTGCCTGTTTTGCCTGCGGGCAATGCTATCACTGACCCCTTCCTAGTTGAATTTGGTATGCGTGAAAATTGCTGGTCGCGCGTAAGGGTTGATGTCATGACTTGCGGAGGCATTACTCCCGCTCAAGCCATTATGCGCAAAGCCGCTGCGCGTGGAGTCCAGGTAGAGCTTCAGAGCTGGGGCCACTCACTGGCGCAAGCGGCAAACCTTCACTTGATGCTCAGCCAGCCAAACTGCAATTTTTTTGAGCAGGCATGTGAGTACGAGCTCTTTGAGTTTGCAACGCATAACCCAATCCGAGCCAATACATCAGGATTAGTCACTGCTCCCGATGGATACGGCCTCGGGCTCGAAATTGATTGGGAGGAAATCCGTGCCACTACGTACGCCATGTTCGTAGGCTGAGTACTCCGGCCAGTATGTAAAGCCCGCACGAACGGATCGCGGGCTTTCTCTCCCAGCTTTCCCTGCATGAATCGCTCAGATCGTATCTTCAGTGCCACCTCGGTATTTTTTGACCTCGGACTTCAGCCATTCGATGAACTGAATCGCCCTCGCGCTGGGTGGAGGTGTCGCGCGAGTGAGGATATAGTAGGCCATGTTGTGAGGCATGCTCATCTCAGGAAACGGTAACACCAGAACCCCCTCCTTCAACGGCTTCTCACAAAGCTCCATCGCGCACAATGCCACTCCATGCCCTTCGATCGCCATGTGCATTAACACGTTGGCATCGTTGACCACATGCCCTTCGTTCGGATTTACGTCCTCAATATCAAAAACTTTGAGCCAGGTTGTCCAGTCGCCTCTGTCTCGATCATGGAGAAGCGGCAGTGAGTTCAACTGGCTCGGTGAGGTGAGTCTGTCTCGCCCTTCAATCAACGCAGGTGAACACATGGGAATGTAATTCAGCCCAAGCAGATATTCGGAGACGTAACCCGGACGCTTACCTGTTCCCCATTTGATAGCGAACTGGGTGTCGGGTGAAAATTCCAGATTCTGTGTTGTCAGCCTTTGCTGAAAATAAATGGCTCCAAAACATTCCGTAAAAGACTTAAGCCTGGGCGTTATCCAGATAGAACTCAACACAGGTTCACATTCGAAATGCAGCACTGGAATCTTGTTAGGCCTGGAGAATTTTTCGAAGGCCTGAATAAGGCTCGTCAAAGGCGAAGAAATTTCAATCAGTAACTGAGCCCCATCTTCTGTGAGTTCGGTACTTCGAGTTGAGCGAACGAAAAGAGGAACGCCAACAACCTCTTCCAGTTTCACAACTTGCTGACTCACCGCAGATTGCGTCAAGTGGAGTGTTTCAGCTGCGCGACTAAAGCTTCTTTGATCGGCAACTGTTTTAAAAGCTTGGAGCAAATTCAGGTGGGGCAATCGAGTCATAGTCATATTTTTATTCCTGCTTCAGTGCACATCGACGCTGTTCAAGGATTCGCACCTGCGTCACCAATGATGACATCCGCACGGCAGTTAGCATCCACAATAACTCCACTGCCCCTCGCCCGTCGCTCACGAGTTCTGCTCTGGCGGGCGTTTTTTTTGGGGGTGAACACCATCTCAGTGAGATGGCCTTGAGCGGTAAGATTATGAGATGAAGTTAATTGATTACAACCTGTAATTAAGCCATCACAAAATTTCGTTGTCCCGGTTAAAGGGCTGAGACGTACATTGCGACTACCTTGCTGAGGACGGGCTTAATGCCTCGTTTGAGTGCCGGCTAACAACATAATTACAAGAGTCAAAACATCATGCACACGCTACCCCCCGCTGTTTGTAACATGCACCCCGCGAGTACCCTTTTTTTGTCAGGAGGTCGCCATGCAGGTTAAAAGTCGCGTCCATCAGGACTCAGGATCTGAGGCCCCTACTCAGGACTTCATACTGATTCTGATCAGCATCGTCGTGATTGCCACCATTGCAACCGGTTTGATGATGTATCCGACTGAAGCCCAAGCGCTGGCAAGTCAGCTCTTCACCTCCGCAACGTCAACCTTTGGGGCAGTTGTACAGTTCACAGGATTCGCATGTGTTGTCCTGATCCTAGGACTGGCATTGAGCAAGTACGGAAATATCCGGCTAGGAGAAGGCAAACCGGAATACACCACCACCAGTTGGGTCTTCATGTTCATCTGTGCAGGACTAGGTTCTGCCACCATGTACTGGGCTTTCATGGAGTGGGCTTACTACTACCTTACTCCCGGTTTAGGCGTCGCTGCCGCGAGCAAAGAAGCGCTCGATCTAAGCATCGCTTACTCTTTCTTCCATTGGGGTGTCACACCTTGGTCGATCTATGGCATCGCTTCGCTAGCGATGGCTTATCATTTTCATGTACGCAAGAACAAAGGACTGAGCCTCGCCGGCATCCTTGAAGCCATAACCGGACTAAAGGCTCAAGGCCCAGTGGGACGGATGGTTGACCTACTGTTTCTGTTCGCGACTTTTGGTGGGCTGATTCTGACCACTACGTTGACCACCTCTACCGTCTCGAAAGGAATTTCTGAACTGGTTGGTATCAACGACGGGTTTGCGTTGAAGGCCAGCCTGGTTTTGTTGGTGACCGTAGTCTTCTCCATGAGCTCGTACATCGGCATCAGCTCAGGAATGCAGCGCTTGGCCAAGATGGCTTGCGGTATGACGCTCCTTTTCGGCCTGATAGTCCTGCTACTCGGCCCTACAACGTACACTCTCAACAACGCCGTCAACGCGATCGGTCTCGTCCTCCACGATTTCGTGCGCATGAGCTTGTATACCGAACCCAATGGCACCGGTGAATTTTCCCGTGGGTGGACAGTGTTCTATTGGCTTTACTGGATCACCTACACCCCAGGAGTTGCAATCTTCGTAACCCGAGTGTCCAAGGGACGCAAGATCAAGGAAGTCGTCGCTGCGATGATCCTCGGTGGCTGCGGTGGCTGCTGGATGTTTTTTGGTAGCCTGCAGAGTTTCGCGATTCACCAATTTGTATCTGGTCTGGTTGATGCTCCGGCCATGCTCGATGGCGTGGGCGGAGAAGCCGCTGTTTCTCTTCTGCTGGCGAGCTTGCCGTTTGGCAAAATACTTTCTGCCCTGTACTTCCTTCTGATGCTGATTTTCCTCGCCTCTCACCTCGATGCTGTGGCTTACACCGTCGCCGCGACCAGCACCCGAAATCTGCGAGAAGGTGACGATCCCTCTCCAAACCTGCGGATGTTTTGGTGCGTTCTGCTGGCCGCGTTGCCGATGGCGATGCTTTACATCAACGCATCGCTGAGCACACTCAAAACGGCAGTGATCCTAAGCGCCATCCCATTTGTAGGCATCTTAATGGTGAAGATTTGGGGACTGTTCAAGTGGTTGCGCGAGGACTACAGCGCGATGCCTGGGTACCAGATTGAGGAGCAGGCTCAGCGCTTGGCACTCGGATCGGAGGTGCCAGCATTTGCGGAAATCCCTAAGGTCAAGACAGTGGAAGTTCCAACATGAAAATCATTGAGATAGAGACGATTTGGCTGCGCGTACCGCCACTAAATGAACCTTGCGAATGGGGCGAGGATGCGTTGATCGTGCGCATTCATACCGACACCGGATTGGTGGGAGTCGGTGAGACCGATAGCTCCCCTTCCGTAGTAAAAGCATTGATCGAAATGCCCGCTTCTCACGAAACCTGTCAAGGGTTGCGCCAACTATTGATCGGCGAAAATCCGCTGGAGATTGACAGGCTCTGGAAGAAGATGGTGCGGGGTTCTGAATACGTAGGGCGACGCGGTGCAGCGATTCACGCGATCAGTGCTTTGGACATCGCGTTATGGGATATCGCTGGTCAGCATTACGGTGTCCCGGTGCACACTCTGCTAGGTGGAAAGCACCGTGACCGCATAGCTGCCTACGGCACCTTTATCCCCAAACCAGATGAGATCGCCAATCGCCACATAGTGCGAGAGCTAATGGCTCAGGGGCTAAAAAGCATCAAGCTCGGAGGCGGAGGTTTTGGTGAAGATCTGAGCGCGGACAAAGCCTTGCTCAAGGTAATCCGGGAGGAGATTGGAGAGGATGTCAAACTGCAGATCGATCTAGTTGGACGCTGGAGAAATTATGCAAACGCATTGACGCAATGCGACGCCTTACGTGACTTTAATCTGAATTGGATCGAAGAGCCCCTGCCATCTGATGACTCTGAAGGTCTGCTGCGTCTTTCTCAACAATGCGGTATACGTGTCTCTGGCGGTGAGGGGCTAGCGACTCGTCATGAGTTCAAAGCATTTCTGGCCGAGACGCGCCCGGCGATCGTGCAGCCTGATATCACACGCTGCGGTGGCATCAGCGAGATGCGTCATATCGACGAGCTCGCACGCCAATACGGCGCACAATTGGTGCCTCATGGCTTCAGCACTGGCATTTTGTTGGCTGCCACGGTGCATTTCATGGCGGCCAGCGAAGCAGGTGAACTTATTGAGTATTCTCAGAGCGATAGCCCGCTATTCCGCGACTTAGTGAAGAATCTGATACCTCTGCAAAATGGTTATGTTCGCGTCCCGGATAAGCCTGGTTTAGGTGTGGAGCTGGATGAGGAAGTCATTGATCGATATCGCGTGAGGTTCTGAGTAGCAATGTGATGAACAGCACTACCGACGAGCCTTGACTGACCGAATATTGAATTTGCTTCGAGTACAAAAGGGCTCAAAGGCCCTGTTGTATTGAAAAGTCGACGATAAGTCGGCAGTGATCCATGCTGCCGACCCAAGCGAGGTATGACCTTACATGCCATCTATGTCTCTAGGCGGAATGCCGCCTGCTCGCAATGATTCAAATGGCTGCGCTCCGCTCACGCAGTTCTATGTTCAGGATGCGGTCGTTCTCGGAGTAGTCGACCGGGCAATCAATCACATGCACGCCCGGCGTCTTGATGCAGTGCTCCAGCAGCGGGAGCAGGCCTTCGGCACTTTCCACGCGATGGCCATTGGCACCGTAAGCTTCGGCGTATTTGACGAAGTCCGGATTGCCGTAATCCAGGCCGAAATCGGTGAAGCCCATATTCGCCTGCTTCCAACGAATCATGCCGTAGCCATCGTCACGCAGGATCACTACGGTGATATGCATACCCAGGCGTACTGCTGTCTCCAGTTCCTGGCTGTTCATCATGAAGCCGCCATCACCACACACCGAGATTACCGGGCGATCAGGGTGAACAAGGTGTGCTGCCATACCCGACGGTAAACCAGCCCCCATGGTCGCTAGCGCGTTGTCCAGGAGCACGGTGTTCGGCTTGTGCGCCTTGTAGTTGCGGGCGAACCAGATTTTGTAAATTCCGTTGTCCAGCGCAACGATGCCGTCGGACGGCAGTACACGGCGAACGTCAGCCACCAAGCGCTGCGGGTAGATCGGAAAACGGTTGTCATCGCCTCCCTCAGCGATCTGTTCTTCGTTAGCATCACGGATTTCCAGCAGCCGGCTGAAATCCCAATGCGCGGTGTCGCTCAGCGCCTCGCCGATTTGCCACACAGCATTGGCAATGTCACCGATCACTTCGATCTGGGGGAAGTACACCGCATCAACTTCCGCTGAACGGAAGTTGATATGAACAACCTCTGTACCGCCACGCACCATGAGGAACGGTGGCTTCTCGATCACGTCGTGGCCAATGTTGATGATCAAGTCAGCAGATTCAATCGAGCGATGCACGAAGTCACCGGACGACAGAGCGGCGTTACCCAGGAACCGCGGATGGCGCTCGTCGACCACACCTTTGCCCAACTGAGTCGTGACGAACGGAATGCCTGTCTTATCGATTAGCTGCTGCAGAACCTTGGCCGTCATCTTGCGGTTTGCTCCTGCACCGATCACCAAGATGGGCCTGCGGGCCTTCTGCAGTTTCTCGACGGCGGCCACGACTGACTTGTGCTCGGCAAGCGGACGGCGGTGCATGCTCGACGGGATCGGCGTGCTGTCGGTTTGCTCAGCGGCAATGTCTTCCGGCAGCTCAAGATGAACAGCACCAGGCTTTTCTTCTTCTGCAAGACGAAAGGCCTCACGCATGCGCGCCGGGATGTTGTCCGCCGATGCGAACTGATGAGTGTACTTGGTGATGGGGGTCATCATGTCGCAGACATCAATGATCTGGAACCGTCCCTGCTTGGACTTTTTTATCGGTTTTTGGCCGGTGATCATGAGCATCGGCATACCGCCCAGATAGGCGTATGCGCCGGCGGTTACCAAGTTGGTCGCGCCGGGCCCTAGGGTGGACAGACTTACGCCGGTCTTGCCAGTCAGGCGGCCATAGGTCGCAGCCATGAAGCCAGCGGACTGCTCGTGGCGCGTCAGCACCAGCTTGATCTGTGACTTACGCAGAGATTCGAGCAGATCGAGATTTTCCTCACCGGGAATGCCGAATACGTATTTCACGCCTTCGTTTTCCAGACATTGCACGACGACATCTGCGGCCTTGGCCATTTTTCTACCTCAGTTACGATTGAGCGCTATGCGCATTTACAATTCAAAATGGCTAGATAAAGCTGTTCACGCCAAAGGTGCGACCGTTACATCGGTTTGGCCGTTATCGTTTAAAACAGCGCGCACGAAACCTTCGGCCTTCTTACGTTCGACAAAAGCACTGACATAGGCCGCTCCCGCTTCACGAGCTCGCGGAACGGCCATTGCTTGTCGAATTGATGTAAACGCGCCATCAAGGACACGATAAGAAGAGTCATCGGCTGCGACTTTTTCCAGTGGCTGTCTCACGCCTGCTGCTGCATCCAGAGACTGCTCGATGTACAGATCCACGGCACCGGCGGATGTTGCCGCACGTTCAAGCTGCGCATGCTTCAGCGTGCGGGAAAGAAACAGGTCATAAGCAGCACCTTTGCCCACCGCGATTTTCAGTCCTGACTGATCAAGATCTTGGACATGCTGATAGGACGAATCAGCGGCTACCAAATAAGTACCTTCGATGATGACGTAAGGTTCGCTGAACGCGATCTGCTCTTCGCGCACCGGCTCGATGGCCAGAAACGCCACATTCCATACGCCCTCTTCAAGCGCCGCAAACACCTTGCCCGCGGCGTCAAAAGTGATCATTTCCAACCTGACGTTCAACTCCTTGGCTAGTGCTTTAGCCAAGGCCACCGATACTCCTTGAGGTGAGCCGTCCGTCCCTTGTTGGGCTAAGACAGGATTACCGAAATTTATCGCGGCACGCAGGACACCTTCCGGAGCCAGATCTTGAAGCACAGCATGGTCGAGAAAGGTCATTTATTGCTCCTAATTTGAGTTCAGTAGACCTCACCAAATTGGCAAGGTGTAGGAAACGATCAGTCGATTTTCATCAATATCGCGAGCAAAGCTAGAGCGATAACTGGCGTTACGCCATTTGAAGCCGACGTTCTTGAGAGCACCGGTCTGCACCACATAACCAATGTCGGTATTGCGCTCCCATTCGCGTCCTTCCGAGGCAGATGTCTTGGCGTCCGCATGGTCGCCGCTGACGTAACGCGTCATAAAAGTCAGACCCGGTAGCCCCATCGCCGCGAAGTCGAAGTCGTAACGCAGTTGCCAGGAACGCTCACCTGGCTCAGCGAAGTCATTAATCTGAATGTAGTTGGTCAGGTACACGTCGGTACCGTTGATGTACGGAATGGATGTAGAGCCGTTCATCTTCTGCAAGCCGATTCCCAGGGCGTGCCCTCCAAGGGAGTAAGTGAACATGCCGTTTAGAGCACCGCTATCAATCTTTCCACCACGAGCTGCACCAGCGTCATCACTGAGCATGTAGCGCAGGTCGCTCTTCAATTTGCCGGGGCCAATTGCAAGGTTGTTCACCAGCCCGAAAAAACTCTGGCGGTAGACATCTTGAAGTTCTGCGTGCTGATAACTGACAGCGAGGGATTTATTGATCTGATAATCAGCACCACCGATCCAGTATTCATCGCCTTCTGCCGTAGTGGTGAACCGTCGATTGCGATTGTTCAGCGTGATGTTTTGCGCATCGGTCGAGTCGCGGTCGGTCACCCGGTTGAACCGAACCCCGGTCAGGGTTAGCCCATCGAACTCCTTCATCGTAACCATGCCCCCTTGAAACGTCTGAGGCAAAATCCGACCAGTGTTGGCTTGTAGAGTCGCCAACTTGGGGATGAACGTACCGTACTTGAACTCGGTTTTGGAGATCTTGGCCTTGACGGTCATGCCGAGGCGGCTGAATTCGTCCGCGGCATGGCCATCATCATGCGTCGGGAGAAGACCAGAACCAGTTCGATCAGGGCTTGAGTCCAGTTTAAGACCGAGCATTCCCATCGCATCCAACCCGAACCCTACCCTGCCATGAGTGTAGCCAGACCGATAATCCAGGAGAAATCCTTGAGCCCATTCCTCGCGCTTGTTCTGGCCTGCGCCGTCTCGAAAATCACGATTGAAGTAGTAGTTCGTAGTTTGCAACGACGCCTTACTATCATCAAGGAAGCCTTCAGCATTAACCATGCCAACTGCGAACCAAGGTGAAACTGTGACCAGAGTACGAATTACGTTTTTATTTTTATTCATGTTGGCTCCAAATAAAGCGCAGCAGAGCCCATCTAGGGGCGATGGGCCCGAAGTTCAGAATTTATAAGTTCACAGGATGAGCAAATTTCTTAAATTGGCTGTAACGCCATTCACACGCGACGCGAAGCAGCACTTTTGAGGGTGCTGCTGCACATATGTAACTTAGTGAGCCTCGCGGGTCACGGGACTGCCGGTTGGCGTGTCGTCTTTATTATTAACGCGCATCAGGATGGTCATTAGAAAACCGACCACCAGTAGCCCGCTCAGGAACAACAGGCCGGTGGCTGCACTATGACTATTTCCTTTTACCATGCCGATCAACGAAGGCCCGGCAAAACCACCCAGGTTGCCAATGGAGTTGATCACCGCAATGGAAACTGCGGCGGTGGTACGGTCGAGGAAAAGTGTCGGCAATGCCCAGAACGGCGATTTGAAGCTGTAAAGGCCAGACAGCGCGACGCAGATCATTGCTATCGCGAGGAAAGGATTTTGCAGCACGCCAGCACCGATCATGCCTATGGCCGCGATAAGCAACGGGATGGCGGAGTGCAGCTTACGTTCGTTGCGCTTATCGGAGCTTCGCGACCATACGATCATTGCCACCGTCGCAACAATGTAAGGCAGCATAGCGATCAGCCCAATCTGCGTGTGGGTCAAAGACTCCGAGAAGCTCTTGATGATCTGTGGCATCCAGTAGCCAATGCCCAAGCTCCCGCATTGATACACGAAATATATGAAGCTCAGGTACAGCACCTTGGGGTGGGTCATCGTCTTCAACACACTCAGACGCTTGACGTTTCTGCGGCTTTGACGATCACGCTCAAGTTCTTCGAGCAACCAGGTTTTCTCTTCAGGTTTGAGCCATTTAGCCTGTTCAGGTTTGTCCGTGAGGAAAAAATAGCAGGCAACACCTAGGAAGACGGCAGGAATACCTTCGAGAAACAGCATCCAGCGCCAGCCGCTCCAGTTGAACCAACTGATGTTGTCCATGATCCAGGTGCTCATCGGAGCGCCTATTATGTAGCTCACCGGGATAGCCGCAGTGAACAGCGCAACCGTGGTAGCCAGCTCTTTGGAGCGGAACCAAAAGGTCAGATAGACAATGATGCCTGGAAAGAAACCTGCCTCAGCCACGCCAAGAAAGAAGCGAAGGATGTATAGCTGATTGGCGGTTTGTGCAAAGGCAGTCAGTGCAGCAATGGCCCCCCAAGTGACAAGAATTCGGGCAATCCAGACCCGGGCGCCGAATTTGTTTAGCATCACATTGCTGGGAACTTCGAACAGGAAATAGCCAATAAAAAAAATACCGGAAATAAAGCCGAAGGCCTCACTAGAGAGCGCCAGTTCTTTATTCATTTGCAAGGCCGCATAGCCGATATTGGCGCGGTCTAGATAGGACACGATGTAGAGCAGGAAAACGAACGGGATGATGCGCAGCGTAACCTTACGTACGATGGCAGCTTCTTCAGGCTTGTTATTATTCATGGCGACCTCTTCGGAACAGGCCCAGGCCTGCTCCCTTCATTATTGTAAGGCTCGACCGGTCAGGCCGAGAAAATCATGCAGACTGGGCTACCGGTTGAAACTGTAAAGCCCGTCTTTCTCAACGCACCGGTCTTGGCGTCCGTTGCCATTGAAATAATGGTGTCGCTGTCTTCATTGAGCGCGAACAGGAAACGCTCATTGGGTGTAAGGGCGAAAAAGCGCGGCGTCTTGCCGTCAGTGGGCATGAACTCTATGGGGCTAAGCATTCCGCTGCCCTGATCGATGGCGAACACCGCCACGCTGTCGTAGCCCCGGTTCGAGGCATAGAGGAAGCGGCCGCTGCGATCGATCTCGATCTCAGATGCACGGCTATTGCCGGTGAAGGTCGCAGGTAAAGACGGCAGTATCTGAATGGGTGAGAGCGCGCCGCTCTGGCCATTGAACCGATACGCGGTCACGCTTGAGTCAAGCTCGTTGACCACATACGCGAATGAGGCTTTGGGATGAAATGCCAAGTGGCGAGGCCCAGAGCCTTCCCGGCTAGTAACGAACGGTTGATCTGCCGGATACAGTTTGCCGTTGTCGAATTTGAAACTGAACACTCGATCCAGTCCTTTGTCGGGCACCAGCACGAACTGGCCGGACGGATCGAACGGATTGAAGTGGGGCTTGGAGAAAGGTTGCTCAAGGCGGTGTGGGCCCAGCGGCCCTTGCAGTTTGAGCAACTGGTTGACGCTACCCAGCGATCCGTCTTCAGCGATATTCATCACCGCCAATGATCCACCGATGTGGTTGGAAACCACAAGGAACCGCTGCGTCGGATCGAGTGCCAAGTGAACCGGGTTCTTCCCTTCACAACTCTGACGGTTGATAAATGCGAGTTTTCCGGTGGCCTCGTCAACGCTGAAAGCACTGACTTCGGTCATATCTCCATGCACCGTGTACAACCGATCGCCTGCCTTGTTAAGAGCAAGGAATGAAGGGTTGATCAGATCCTTTACGACCTGCACGAGGGACAGCGTGCCCTCCTCCTGATCTACCTTGTAAACCGTGATCCCTTCACCGCGTGCATTACGCTCCCGTGTAGTGCGCGACCCGACATAGGCGTACATAGGGGTATTTCTCCGAGACTCAGTATTGTTATTCAGTAGGCTCGCGGCCTGCGCGAGACCAGCGGGCAACAGAGCGCCAAGAACCGAAATTCCGGCTACAGCGCCCATTTGTTTGAGTACAGTGCGGCGGGTTGCGCCTTTTGACACAGGCAAGCGGGAGCCTGCGTCTTGATCATCGCCGTGCATAGATGCGCCCTTTTTATTGTTAATCGCATTTTGCCCGGCCTCTGCGCGAGGCCGGAGTCGAATCAGTGCTGCGTTCGCGCCACCACTTTGCGAATGACGAACGGGAGAACACCGCCATGCATCAGGTAACGAATCTCTTGCAGCGAGTCCAAACGGACTCCAAGTTCGACCTGTTGCAGATCGCCGTTACCGCGATGGATAACCAGATCCACTAGGTTGTCACCAACAGCGAGGTCATCCAACCCAATGAAGTCAAAGCGCTCATCACCCTTGAGGTCAAGGTCGCTTGCCGACTGCCCGTTTTTGAGTTGCAGTGGAATGACGCCCATGCCGATTAGGTTGCTGCGGTGGATGCGCTCTACGCTCTGCGCCACAACCGCCTTGACTCCGAGTAAAGCCTGAGCTTTGGCCGCCCAGTCACGACTTGAGCCTGCGCCATAGTTGTTCCCTGCAAAAACAACCATTGGCGTCTGCAGCGCCGCATAGCTTTTGGCAGCTTCATAGAGCGGCAAACAGGCGCTGTGATCTGCGTTCCAGGCCCACACTCCCAACCCTGGTTGGTCATCACCCAACTGCAAGTTCTTGACCGACTTGTTGGTGAAGGCACCTCGCAGCATGACTTCGTGATTACTGCGGCGGGTGGAGTACTGGTTCAAGTCTGCCGGGGCTTCACCGCGTTCAAGCAACCACTGTCCAGCCAAGCTATCTGCTGGAATTGAATAGGCAGGCGAAATATGGTCGGTGGTAACGTTGTCCCCGAGCACCATCAGCGTACGAGCGCCGATGATCGCAAGACTTGTCTTAGGTTCGCGAGCGATGTCAGCTAGGTATTGAGGACGACGCAGGTAAGTTGAATCAGGGTTCCAAGGAAATTGCACGCTTCCTTCCGCCGTCAAAGCTTGCCAGTGGTGGGTGCCTTCCCAAACCTTAGCCAGGCGCTGCTGAAAGAATTCGGGCTTCACGGCCTTGGCAGCTTGCACGGCAATTTCAGCGTCCGAAGGCATCAAATCGCGCAAGTACACAGGCTTGCCATCACGATCACTGGCCAGCGGATCGGACTGCAGATCGATGTCGATGGTGCCGGCAATGGCGTAAGCCACACACAGCGCCGGCGAAGCCAGGTAGCCCGCTGGGATCTTCGGGTTCACTCGCCCTTCGAAATTGCGGTTACCCGACAACACCACCACGCCCTTCAGACCTTGATCTGCGAACTTGTCTACATGCTCTTCGAGCGAACCCGAGTTACCGATACAGGTCATGCAGCCGAAACCTGCCAGATCGAATCCAAGCGCCGAAAATTCTTCGAGCAGGTTTGCCTCTTTCAGGTAGTCCGCGACAACGCGAGAGCCTGGGGACAAGGAAGTTTTAACCCAGGGCTTGCGCTGAACGCCAAGCTCACGTGCCTTGCGGGCAAGCAAACCAGCCTGGATCATCTGCGCGGGGTTCGCGGTGTTCGTGCAACTGGTGATCGCCGACATCACCACGGCGCCATGGGTGATCGGCTGGCCAAACGATGGTTCGAAAAAGCTCTGTTGCGCAGACGCTGTGATCAACTTCCCTTCACCCATCACTTCCTGGTGGAATGAAGCGGCAGCGTTCGATAATTTCTGACGTTGATGCGGCTGGTGTGGGCCTGCCACACTCGGCTCGATATCAGCCAGATCCAGATCGATCAACTCATCAAATTGCGGTTCATCGAGCTCATCACGACGCCAGAGAGGCTGCGCGCTCATGTAGCTGACGACCTTGCGGCACAGCTCTTGCGAACGGCCACTGAGCTCCAAGTAAGAAAGCGTTTCGTTGTCGAACGGGAAGAACACCACGGTCGCGCCATATTCGGGGGCCATGTTGGAAACGGTGCCTCGTGCAGCCCAGCTCAAACCCGAAAGACCAGGGCCAGTGAACTCAACGAATTTACCGACGACCGAACGTTTGCGCAGAATTTCCGCCACGTGCAGCGACAGGTCGGTAGCGGTTACACCTGGACGCAGCGCATTGGTAACGCGGATACCCACGACCTTTGGAAAGCTAATCGGAACCGGTTCACCAAGCATGGCTGCCTGACCTTCCAGGCCGCCAACGCCCCAACCTAAGACACCAATTGCATTGATCATAGGGGTGTGGCTGTCGGTCGCCACCATGTCGTCTGGGTGCAGCAGGCGTTGGCCGTCGTCAGTGGTGCTTTCCCACACCACCTGCGCCAGCGCTTCCATGTTCATCTGGTGGATGATGCCTGTACCTGGAGGAATGACACCAAAATTGGTCAGGCTCTTCTGCGCCCACTTGATAAAGCGATAACGCTCGCTGTTGCGGCGAAAATCGATGTCCAGATTCTGCTCGACCGCATCTGCTTCGGCGTAATGCTCCACGATTACGGAATGGTCGATGGTCAGCACGGCTGGAATCAGCGGGTTCATGGTTTTGGGATCGCCGCCCAGCTCCGCCACAACGTCGCGCATTCCTGCGAAGTCACCCAACGCCGGCAGACAGGTCGTGTCATGGAACATCAGACGGTTGGGCTGAAACGGGACTTCACAGTCAGGGCCTTGGCCAGTGGCACGAGCCAGAACAGACGGAAATGCCTCAGGAGAGCAACGCGCCACGTTTTCCAGCAGGATTCGGATCGAGTAGGGAAGTTTCGATAGCTGTACTGAGGAAAGCATCTTGGTCAGATCGACGTAGGCAAATCGCTCTTCGTCGATCACCAGATGATTGATGAGGTCGTAGGCAGTCTCGGTCATTCTCGTATCGCTCAGGCTTTTTATAATGGTCGCGGGATTCGGGGGCTAGCCGATCTATACCGCTGATGAGCCGATACTAGGACTACTACACATAGCTGAAAATTGATGATTCGCCAAAGCTGCGTTCTCCAAAGGAGAACGCTCGATCACTGCTCTGGCAATCTTAAATTGTCGATCAGGGTTTTGAGCGTGGGTGAGGCGGTGTCGTATCGTTTGACAACCAACTGCAACGATCTTCGGGCCCAAAGTTCTTCGAGGGTCACAGCCTTCAGCTTATGGCTGCGTAGGTATTGATTGATCACACTGCGCGGCAAAACCGCCAGCCCCAATCCCGCAGAGACCATTCGACACATGCAGTCGAAGCTGCTGATTCTTATCCTGAGCTTAAGCGCCATCCCCAATTTCTCGGCTTCGGAGGTCAGCAGCGTGTGCATAGAGCTTTCAAGATGAGGCCCGACGAATTCATGTTCCAGCACTTCCTTGAAACGGATACTTTTGCGACCTGAGAGCGCGTGCTCAGCCGGTACAACCAATGTCAGTTCATCGTTGCGATAGGGTATTGCTTCCAATCCTTGAGCATGGGTCTGACTGGCGATAATGCCAAGATCTGCTCGGCCGTCCGCGACCGCCCGAATGACCGCAGAACCGACCCGTTCCTCAATGTCGAATTTGATTTGCGGATAAAGCGAAACGAAGTGGGCGATGTCTTGAGGAAGAAACTGGGAAAGGGCGGAGGTTATTGCATGAATACGCAGATGGCCTTTGACGCCAGCTGTATAGTCGCCAAGCTCCTGATCAAGCTGCGCAAGCGTCTGCCTCACTTGCCGCGCATAGAACAGCAACGATTGTCCCGCTGGGGTGAGATCGACCCCTCGAGCGTTACGCACCAACAGCGGCGCTCCGACTTGACTTTCGAGCTCCGAAACCCGCTTGCTGATAGCGGAAACAGCCAAGTGCTTCATGCGGCCCACGCGCGTTAGGTTCCTCTCCTCGGCGACGGTAATGAAAATATCCAGGCTGGTCAGGTCATAACGCACGGCAGTTTCCTTGATACCCATCAGCATACGCTACGGCTGTACGATGCAACCGCAGAACGGGCCTGAATGGTAACTGTCGATGGACATCCCTGGCTAACGACAATTTGAGGGACAAAGCTGGGAAAGAGTTCTTGACCCCGGCGAACACACCGGACAGGCTAATTTCAAATCCGGATATATTTTCGCCGCGGCCAGCCCTGCCTGCTCCGGCAATAGGTCATCACAGTCAAACTCAATGTTCGAGATCAATCCGTGGGAAGCTTATTGGATCGGTACTAACCCGCTCGCTTTCCTTAACGGCCTTCTGCAGTGTCCGGAACAGCGATCAAGTTCATCTGACTGATGAATATTTCCGCAAATTTTCATCTCGATAGGTGGTGCTGCGCCCAGCGGGACTTAGTCCCACGCGGTAGCACATTGCGCGTCTATGTACATAGAATCGAGAACTTAATGCTTTGACATAACGAACGCTTATCCATCTGCCCTGAATAACATTGTTTGTCGGCGGCGCGGCGCATGGGCACTATTGGTTTGTGCGGTGCCACAGGCCTTCAGAGGCTTTTTCCTCAACGTCTATAGCGTTACACCTGTGCATCAACGACCGAAGACGTATCGAAGCCGTAACAGCCTAAACTAATTGAGAGGACAGGTCATGTCTGCAAATAAGTTCTATAAAAAAGACCAAGACAAACCGTTTATTGAAGATCCGAGCAAGTCGCACACACTGCCGGCACGCTACTTCTACGACCAAGACATATTTGAACAGGAAAAAGCAGCAATTTTCTATAAGAACTGGGTCTATGTTTGTCACAAAAGCCGCGTAGCTAAGCCGGGCGACTATGTCACAGAGTTAGTTCATGATCAGAATGTGATCATAGTAAAGGGCAGAGATGAGAAAATTCGGGCATTTCACAATGTGTGTCAACACCGCGGACATGAACTGCTCAAAGGGTGTGGCAAGGCGCAAATGATTGTCTGCCCCTACCACGCCTGGACGTATGATCTCGATGGTACTTTGCGCGCAGCACGCGAAACGGGATCCATCGAAGACTTCGACAAAAGCGAGTTCTCGCTCAAAGAGGTTGCGCTGGAAGAATTCTGTGGCATGGTCTTTGTCAACTTGGATGGCCAAGCAGTGCCTCTGCGTGAGCAGGCTCCAGAGTTGGAAAAGGAAATTCGCAGCTACGTGCCGAATGCCGATGACCTTGTGTATGCCGACTGCCAAGAATTCCAGCCGCAGGCGAACTGGAAGATTTTGGTCGAGAATTTCCAAGAATGCTACCACTGCGCTGTTGCGCACAAAGACTTTTCGGTACTGGTCGATTTCGGCGATGAAGCCTACAACCCCTATTCCAATGGAATATTCACCAGTCACTGTTCCACTCGGACAACTCGTGACAGCGCGGCCTATCAGGTGAGCGGAAACGACATCGACGGTTACGGTGGGTGGTTCCTGTGGCCCAATCTCACGATCTGGGTTTATCCGGGCGAAGAACAACTCTCGGTTATGCGTGTCGACCCGCTCACTCCAACGACATCCTATGAGCGCCACGACTGGTTCACGAAGGACGGAACCGTTAGCGAGGAGTTGGAAGGCACTATCAAATTCCAGCGCGATACGCTGCAGTACGCGGAAGATATCCCTATTTGTGAGAACGTGCAGAGAGGGCTGAAATCCATTGGATACAATCAAGGACGCTTCGTCGTTGGAGGTGATCGTGTCCAAGTGACCGAAGCGCCGGTACACCACTTCCAGAGCCTGGTGGTCAATGCTCTTGGACTCAAAATTGGAATCCAGTAACTAGGCCGATACAGCGGGCGTGGATATGTAATATGTTTTTATCCATTTGCTCGCTGTATGCGCAACCCTTTACCAACCCATACAAGCGGTATTTAACAAAAATTCATCTCCTCTATTGGTAGCAGTGGGACACCATCTGACTTGAATGCTCCTGCTGTTGGAACTGCTCCTCTTGAATAGCATTATCTGCTTGAGCGTCTGGCTGTTTATTCCCGAGGGGGCATTTTATCTTGCTTTTTAACTCTGAGAAAATCGTGCTCATCGGAACTGTAATGATTCAACACGGAAAGGGGTGCCTGAGCAGGCGAACTGACTAACGAGCGCAGGGTTTTAGACACTTTATAGTCACAGTGACGTCTATGGAGAGTATCGAATGAGCGCAGTATCTACACGAAAGTTGATTACAGCGCACTCGGTCGCGCTCCTAGTTCCCGTCATGTGGGGCGTATATTGGATACCGGCCCGCTATATAGAAGCATCCATTGGTGCTGGTGTCTGGGGCACCGTGTACGTGGTGATTGTAGCCTGCTTGGCTCTGGCGCCCGCCGCTTGGCGTTACCGGACATCCCTTTACTCGTCCAACCGTTACGCTCTCCTATCTACCGGTATCGGCGGGGCATCATTCACGCTTTATTCAGCTGGCCTGTTGTATGGAAATGTCGCAGTAGTGGTGGTCTTATACTACTTGACGCCGGTATGGAGCATTCTAATCGCACGCTTATGGTTCAAACAGGAGACCTCCCTGGCACGTTACGCGGCGATCGCTATCGGTATGGTCGGAATATTCTTGGTTCTACAGGGTGGCAATACCGGCATCCCATTGCCGCGCGAAATCGGCGACTGGCTTGGCCTCGCTGGTGGCGTCCTGTGGTCGGTCGCAAGCACCGGCATGTACACGCACTCACGTCTCGATCCTTCCAGCAGCAACTTCATCTTCAGCATCGGCGCCCTTTTGTCCGCGGTACTTTTGGCTTGTGTGATGGAGGGCCCTAGCCTGGAGGCGAAGCCTTCAATCGACTACGGCACTGGTATTCTGGCTATCATCATCATTGGAATAGGGTGGTGGGCGGTCGCGCTCACCGGGTTCCTGTGGGCTGCGCGCTTCTTGGAGCCAACACGGCTCGGAATTTATATGATGATAGAGGTGGCCGTTGGTGCCGTTTCCGCAGCATTGTTTGCAGACGAACCCTATGGTGTCCTGATGCAAGTGGGCACCTTCTTGGTCGTTATAGCCGGCCTGATGGCGGTAGTCTCGCCGTCGACCCCGCAGCTGGCGGATGATCGCGGGTGTTGAAAACCATTGCGGGACATCGTTGATTGACTGCCTAATTTCGTGCGTCAGTACGTGAAACCGCTCACGCAGGCTCTTCGGGAAACAATGGGCAATGCTGTTAGCAGGAATTTTAAGACAATCAAGGCTTGCGTGTGGTTCGTGTGAGGCAATTAGTGGTGTACACGTATCCCCGTGGCAATCTCGCCGCACGAAAAGCGTCCACCCTCGGATGTAGGCAGAAGGCTACTGTGTGGTTATGCCAAGAACTGTGCGTGAAAAATGGTAGTGAGCGAAGTACTGCGTCGCACCTGCCGGTTATCGGGATGGCTGTCGACTCAGTGATGTTTTGTGAATGAGCGTTAAATTATCGCACAGGGGCGAATTTACTATAGCGTTCTAGTGTGCAGTCTCCTGAATTGAGCGCGCGCAATAATATAAATTATACTTGACCCGATTTGTTGCAGGCGTCTAGCCATCGACAGGATAGGAGTTATACCGATGCAGCCGAAAATAAGAATAACCTCGCCCGCCAATTCGTCGAATCTGAAATTATTGGCAGGGTCTTCTACCTCTATAGTATCCCCGATCTTAAGCTTTCATGTATCCAATGCGAACCGCCACGTCCTTCCTGCCCCCTGAGAACCGAGTTTAAGTAATGATCCGATGAGCCAGGGGTATTTGCTAACGAGTACTGCCTACTTATGGTCTCGGGGGCGCGCACCGTGATATGCGCCCCCGCCGAGAACTCCGGCAGCGGCATATCTGCCAAAGGATTTACGAGCGAAAAGCTTCGAATAGACGCCGTTTCTTCGCTTATTTTCGAGATTTTAAAATACCTCATAATCAGTTCCTCAGTCGCTGAGGGAGCGCTCCACACTATCGCGATGAATTCTCATCTAAAGCTGTTCGATTCTGCGCCGCCGCACACTATTTCTCCTGCTCGAGTTGATCAAGTTCGAGTGGTTTCAGTTGATTTGAATACCTCTTTCGGACAATATAATTTAATACTTCCGGCCTGCCCAACAGCCATTATTTAGGCAATTGGATAAATAAAACTTATGAAGAATTATCGTCAAAAGCTTCCTCCGCTGGATCCGTTGATCGCGTTCGAAGCATCGGCTCGGAACCTAAGTTTTACGAAAGCTGGGCTGGAGCTACATCTCACTCAAGCTGCTATCAGTCAGCAGATTCGATCCCTCGAGAACTACTTGGGGGTGCAGCTATTCATCAGAGACAATCGTTCGGTGAGCCTTACCCCACAAGGGCGCAACTTCCAGCATGTGGTCGCGACAACGCTCGCAAACCTCGCCAGCGCGACCACTGATCTGCGGGCTAAGGGAGATGGAAGCGTCCTGACAATAGGATGCGACCAAGCAATCGGCAATATGCTTCTAATGCCGAAGCTCCCCGAATTAACCGCCGCCTTCCCGCAAATCACGCCGCGCTTGATGATTTCGGACGTCGAGAAGATCTGTTTGACGACCGATGTCGATGCGGCGATCATTTTTGGCGACGGCATGTGGCACGGATTCCATGCGGAGAAACTCTTTCTCGAGCGTATCTTTCCGGTTTGCAGTCCGAAATATTTTAAGAACAGTCCCGAACTTCAAAAGGCCAGCGATCTCTCAGAACACAAGCTCATCGAACTCGAGGATGAGCACTGGAACTGGATGAGCTGGCGGCAATGGCTCGACCGGAATGGCGTCAACACGGCCATTGTCACAAAGGGTCTAACCGTCAACAGTTATCCCCTAGTGATCGAAGCCGCAACACAGGGGCACGGCATTGCGTTGGGTTGGGATCATCTCGTGAGTCGCGAGATAGCGAACGGGACGCTGATCAACCCACTTCCAGACACGACGATCGAATCAGAACTTGGCTATTATGTCCTGTGGCCAGCTGGTGCTAATAGCCATCCTAATATACGCGGGTTTATTGACTGGTGCCTCCACTCGCTTATTCGAAATTGACGATTGTCGAGGACTGCCGGGGCTGAGCGGCATGATGCGTCAAACGCGAACCACTGGTTGCGGTAGGGATGACAGTTACCTGTCCCCCGCACAGATCCGTACGTGCGGAATACCCAAATGGCTTCTGCATCAGTACGTGACGCGAGGCGTCCTACTGGGTAGGGATGAGCGGTTCTGGGCCTGGGATATAGAGGTCGGCAAGGCGCCCATATCGCGACGACTGAAGCCGGTTCCTCTGGCATCAAAGAATTACGTGATATCCGCATCTGATATCCAGTTCACCATCTGGCCCTTCAGAACGACCATTAACGCATCCAGCGCATCGTGCTGGCTACGTCCCGGCAGAAACCCGCACGAGAATCCCGGAAGCCCTCTTGTTAGATCGCATTCAGAACGGTAACGACTGCCTGCTATCCGAATCACAAAGATATTTGGCGCAGTCTGCGAGTGGTTTGGCGCATTGTGCATATCCTGACTTAGGAGCGCAGCGTAGGTTAGAGCGACTCTTCTCACCACTTCAAAGAGGTCTGAAATGTCCAATCAAGTCGCTCTCATCACCGGCGGTGCTACCGGCATCGGAAAAGCTGTTGCCCTGAAGCTCGCCTCTCAAGGCACCAGCGTAATCATCAGCGGGCGTCGCGAGGAAGCAGGTGATATCGCAGTAAATGAGATCGCCACAATTGCCCAGCATGGCGCTAAGGTGCGCTTTGTACGCAACGATGTGTCTGACGAGAAGGCCGTCCAAGCTATGATCTCAGGTATCGTGGCTGAGTTCGGACGTCTGGATATGGCCGTCAACAACGCAGGTATCTTCAAGGAATACTGCACATTGGATCAGTCCAAAACTGACAACTTCCGCGACATGCTCGATATCAACGTGATGGGCCTGTACTTCTGCATGAAATTTGAGATTGCACAAATGCTCAGGCAGGGAGGCGGTTCCATTGTCAACTTGGCGTCCATCGCTGGATTGAATGGCATCCCATGGGGCGGCACCTACGCTGCTACTAAACATGCCGTCGTTGGACTGACCAAGTCGTCTGCTCTGGATCACGCAGCTCAAGGCATTCGTGTCAACGCGGTAGCACCTGGGGCGATCCGAACGGACATCATTGCGGAGCAACTGAACAGCAATCTGGCTGAGTTGGAAGCAATGCATCCGATGCAGCGAGTCGGAAATCCTGCCGAGGTGGCCAATGCCATCTGCTGGCTACTGGGCAACGAGTCAAGTTTTGTGACCGGCCATGTGCTCAATGTCGATGGCGGCTTCCAGGCTAAGTGATCAGATGAAAAATACTGTGCCGGACAAAATTAGGATTCCCGATGCGTTGTGGGCGGGATTGAGCGGCGTCGGAATCAGTCGTGCAGATGTCGAGCGAGCTGCTCAGCTACCGATTGCTTCCGTCCGCGATGGAGCGCCGATTTCAACGGCACAGTTCTGCGGTCTCTGGCGTTCGTTGGTGGACATTAGCAATGACCCTGCTATTGGCTTGCGTCTCGCCACGGGACTAGAGGGCGGTGCGATGCCGACCGCATTTCTAGCGGCCTACCATGCTCGGGACTTCCGCGATGCTTTGCAGCGCGTGGCGCGCTTCAAACGCCTATGTGCACCTGAGGAGCTGATACTGCAGGAGCGAAACCAGAACTGCGAAATTGTGGTGAATTGGTTGCATGCCGATGAGCGTGAGGTGCCATCTGCACTGGTGGATGCAACGCTGGCCTCGCTATTCGAATTAGGCAAGCGTGGCACCGCACAAGGTCTGACCGCTGCGGCAGTCGAGCTGATGCGCCCGGAGGGTTCGCGTGCACTTTACGAGAGCTATTACGGTTGCAAAGTGCGCTTCGCCGCAAAGCGTAACTGTCTTACACTGCGGTGCTCCGATCTGGACAAGCCCTTCGTGAGCTACAACGCAGAGCTGCTCGATATTCTTATTCCTGAGCTGGATCGACGCCTACAACAACAGGCGCTCAGTCTCAGCCTGGCCGAGCAGATCAAGTGGGTGCTGCGTTGTAGGCTGACCGCTGGCCGGCCCGATGTTCGCTCGGTCGCCGCTGAGCTGGCCATGAGCGAGCGCTCATTGCAGCGCAAACTGACCGACGAGGGGCTTACGTTCCAAGGCTTGCTCGGCGAGACACGTCACCAACTAGCGCTTGAGTATCTGACCGATCCGACACTGAGCCTCATGGAAGTGGCCTACATGCTGGGTTATGAGGATCAGAACTCGTTCTTTCGTGCCTTCCGGCAATGGGAGAGTAACACGCCTGCAATCTGGCGTGAGCGCAATCAGGAGTTGATTTCTGAATGAAGCTATTGATCTTCGGTGCCACAGGCATGGTGGGCCAGGGCGCACTGCGCGAAAGTCTTGTCGCGCCTGATGTTAGCCATGTCACTGCAGTGGGGCGCTCGCTCGTTGAACTTGCTCATCCTAAACTGAAACAGCTGGTACAGGCCGATCTCATGGGGCTGGAGAGTCTTAGTGATGAGTTGCAGGGTTTTGACGCCTGCTTCTTCTGCCTAGGTGTTTCGTCTTCCGGCATGCGCGAAGAAGCGTATAGCCAAATCACCTACGGGGTGACGGTGCATGCTGCCCGGCTGCTCTCACGCTGGAATCCGCAAATGACCTTTGTTTACGTATCGGGAGCGGGTACGGATAGCAGTGAAAAAGGGAGCAGCATGTGGGCGCGGTTGAAAGGCAAGACTGAAAACGCCCTGAAGAAACTGCCCTTCAAAGGCGTGTACCTCTTTCGCCCGGGAATCATTCAGCCTCTCCAGAGGCTCCGCTCAAAAATACCGTCTTACCGTTATTTCTATTACCTGGCCAGCCCCTTGCTGTCGCTGATCCGCTGGATAGCGCCTAGCGCTATCGTGACAACGGAGAGTATCGGCAAGGCCATGCTAAATGCAGCCCGCCAAGAAGGTGGTCGTACAATCGTAGAAGCCAGAGACACCTTTCCGCTAGCAAGCCTATCGGTACATTGAGGCGTTCGCCAGCCGCTGCTTATAGAGAGGAGATACCTCAGTCTTTGCCAGGTGCCGGAGCGCTGGGGCTGGCCCACAGCCCATGCTTGAAGCTTCTGAAAAGAGCAGAAGACACACTTGACTTCCTGACCTCCACCCCGGCCTACCTGATCCATGTTGAGAGTCTGCATACGCTGCCAAATGCTGCCCCCCCGTTTATGGCCGAATATATGCCTCGCACGTACTCTGAGCTAATGATCGCTGTCTGGTGTCTTCAGCAAAAACGTGAACTGCAAATCCTCGTTCACCCGAGCGGTTTCACGTCCCTCCAAGCCCCCTTCAACGCGCGCCTGATTTGGCTCTGTCTGCTGCAGGCGCCAACCATCAAGCCGGTTAATGAACAAGTCATTCTGATGGAACATTAAAAATCCAAACGTTTGTAAGCATCCTCAACCGGGCTGTTTGATTTGGTAATTCACAGAAAGGTTATGAGCACCTTTGAAAAAGGCCCTCAAAGGGCCTCTTGTACTCAACCGAAATCACTTAGTCAGCCAAGACTCTACGGTCGCAGCGCCGTGCTTTGTTTTCCATTCTTTGAGCGTTTTGTGATTACCGCCTTTGGTCTCTACGACTTCGCCGGTATGCGGATTTTTATAAACCTTCAACTGGCGAGGCTTGCGACTGCCAGCTTTGGACTCGATAGCTGGAGCGCGACGACCTGCTTGCGGATCAAGCAGATTGATCACGTCTTTCAGGCTGTAGCCGTATTTTGCGAGCAAATCGCGCAGCTTCGTTTCGAATTCTATTTCTTTCTTGAGACCAGCATCACCCTTCAAGGCTTCGAGCGCTTGGAGCTGTTCGGCGAGGTGTTTTTCAAGCTGGCGGAATTCGGCAAGTTTTGACATAAATGATTCTCGATGGGAGTGATACTAGAAGGTTACACCATAAATCATGGCCCGCACTTACAGGTAGTTGCGCCTGAGGTATTTCACCCGGCCAACCGATATAAATATCGGTTTCCAAGCGACAATAGATCTTGGGTTGATGACTTGTAAATGGCCGATGCTCCTTTTCTTATTGATGAGTATCCGCCTCCTCTGCCGGATAAAACTCGCCCTCCTTCCCCATCCTTTTTAGCTGCTCGCGCACGATCAACTCAACGCTGGCAACTGCGGCTTGATCTTCAGGGTTGACCAATTGCAAGCACAAGCGTCTGACATTCTGATCGTGGGTGCCCTCGCTCATCATCTCGTGGGTGAAGACTTGTTCGCCACGCCAAAGGCATAGCTGGGTATGAGTCTCGCCGAGCCATATCTCGTTGATTGATCTTAGGTCGGTGGTAGCCAGTTGATCGACTGTGATTGTCTTATCCATTGCTCTGTACCTTACCTATAAACAGTTACAGGTAGACTTCAGGGTACATGGGGTCGTTCCAACTGCTGGCAGGTCACCCGGCTAGATGCTGGTGGAATCCGTCCCTGATTGAGATCGGACAATCAACGATTGAAGCGGTAACGTACGAATAAACGACGGGAATTCCATGACTAATCTGGCTGCTTTTACATTCAGATGGCCGCACATGGAAGAACCTTATTCCCCTCCTCATCCCCATACCCCCAGTTCGCTGGCGCGCAGCTGCCGATACGCCGGCTCTCAGACTGTTGCTGAAATCAGTCATCGACGTCTTCGACCAGCGAGAGGGGCTGAATTAAATGCGGGCCTTGGTTACGAACGTTGCCTAAATCCTTGCCAACCTTGTACCAGTGAAAATCGGTAGCAGGCCTGCAGTGCTCCATCGCGATTTCCTTCGCTCGTTCAACTGAAGTTTCAGGATCAATCCATTCGCGAGCGTGCTCAGGTGCCAGAACCAGAGGTTTACGGTCGTGGATATCGACCATGCCCTCATCGCTCGTGGCAGTGATGATGACGAAACCGTTCCGCTCGTCCGGTTCCAGCCCTTCATGCACCTCAGCTAAACCCGCAAAGAACATCGGAATCTGCTCTTTCAGTGTTATGAAATAGGGCTGTTTTTTCTTTGGATCATCTTCGTCCTTGACCCATTCGAACCACCCGTTCGCCGGCGCGAGTACGCGACCATTTGGCCAGAGCTGATTGAAAAATTTCCCGGTCATGACAGTCTCGACTCTCGCGTTTATTGGGTCAGGCCGCTTTCCTTTCGCCCAGAACGGCGCCCATCCCCATTTAACCTTATCGACACTCAAGCCCTCTCCCGCTGGCCGGATAATTTCCACCCGCGTAGACGGCGCGACGTTGTAACGCTCGACAGGCCAGAGGTCATAGCCATTGATCACCAGCTGCTTTGGCGCAAGCTCCTTGAGGTAGTGATCCATCGATTCGTAGATCGAATAGCGTCCGCACATGATGTCACCCGTCGAATTGTCGTACCTAAGAGATTGACCGCAAGTGAACCAAATCGTTAACTGTATATACGTACAGTCAACCCGTAAGGCTTGCATCATGAGCATCACCATTCTCGGCCCTCTCGCGTCTGGCGGCAGGAAACTGCCCCTCTATTCATCCAGGGTGCCGGCGGGCTTCCCCTCACCAGCGGCTGATCACATCGAAAAGCACATTTCCCTCGATGAGCTGTTCGATATCCGCGCGCCGCATGTGTACCTGGTGAGAATTGATGGAGACAGCATGCAGGGCGCCGGCATCTATTCAGGGGATCTGGTGGTCGTCGATCGCAGCGTTGATGCGGTCAGTGGCGATATCGTCATCGCGGCGCTGAACTCAGAGCCATTCTGCAAGCGCCTGCTTCTGCGTGAGAACGCCGTGATGCTTTTATCGGAGAACCCAAAATATCCGGCAAGGCATGTAATGGAGGGCGATGAGCTCGTGATCTGGGGTGTCGTGAAATACAGCGTTCGCAATCATGACAACACCTGAACCTGTCTTCGCTCTGATTGACTGCAATTCGTTTTACGCGAGTTGCGAGCGGGTTTTCCGGCCCGACCTGGCGCGAACGCCCATCGTGGTGCTGTCCAACAACGATGGCTGCGTGATTGCACGCAGCTACGACGCCAAACCGTTTGTGAAGATGGGGCAGCCGTACTTCCAGATCAAAGACCATCTACGCCGGCATGGAATCGTGGCCTTCAGCAGTAATTACGCTCTGTACGGCGACATGAGCGAACGCGTCATGACCATTATCGAATCGATGGTGCCAGCGCTCGAGGTCTACAGCATCAATGAGGCGTTCGCCGATCTCACTGGCATACCTGGCGATCTACCTGCTTTTGGGCGACACGTGCGCTCCACTCTTCTCAAGCGCACGGGAATTCCAGTCGGGGTGGGTATTGCCCGCACCAAGACCCTAGCGAAGCTGGCAAATCATACCGCTAAGCGCCTGTTAGATATCACTGGTGGTGTGGTGGATCTGTGCGACCCGTTCAAACGTGACTGGACGCTGCGCAACACCGATGTCGGCGAGGTCTGGGGCATCGGCAGGCGCATGAAGGCGCACCTGGAAGTGATGGGCATCAAGACGGCCATGGATTTAGCGAAAGCCGACCCGACGATGCTTCGCCAGAAATTCAGTGTGGTGATCGAGAAGACTGGTCGCGAGCTTGCCGGCACCTCATGCCTAAAGTTGGGTCAGGCTGATCCTCCCAAGCAGGAGATTTGCTGTAGCAGGATGTTCGGTACGCGGCTCACCGAAATTGAGCCGATTAGGGAAGCGGTCGCTACCTATACACAACGCGCGGCGGAAAAGCTCCGAGCACAAAACTCGCTATGCAAGAAGATCCGTGTGAGCGTTAGAACCGGGATGTTCAATCCCCAAGAAGCGAAATATGCAAATGGCGCTCTGGTGGAATTGCCGTACCCGACCAACGACGTGCGACTCATGACGAAGGCCGCAACCGAGGCGGTCAATCGCCTCTTCCGACCGGGCTACAAATACAGTAAGGCGGAGGTTCTGCTGATGGATCTACGGCAGCCTGGTGAGTTCACTGATGACCTGTTCGCTCATTCGCAACCTGTAATGGCAGACAAGGTCATGAGCGTTCTGGATGAGATCAATGGCCGCTGGGGAAAGGGAATCCTTCGGGTAGCGAGTGTGCCAGCAGCGCCTGGTTGGGCGATGCGTCGGGAGCTGATGAGTCAGAGCTACACGACCAAAATGGATCAGTTGTGGACGGTCAAGGCTAGGTAGCGCTCCGGCCTAAGCGGACGCTACTTTACAAAGTCAGATTATCGCGACGGAGTGATAGCGGCCAAAGCGCTCATCCGCGATTCATCGAAGTGCGCATTAAGCCGAACGTTTCGAAGTAGAAAGATACCCCGTCTTTAAGATCCGGCCCGATGTGATAATGAAGTACGACGTTTGCCGAATTGGCATAGTACGAGGGCCATCTCTGCGCCTGGCTTAGCAGCGGCCAAACCTCTGCTGCACGCAAACCCGCGACGATGACTTCGTTAGAGACAAGGTACGCGATTCCAGAAATAAGGACGATGCTCTCCACCTAGCTCAATCTAAGGAGAATTTTGTTGCGGTACGTCGGCGAGATAAACCTACATCAACTGCCATGCTTGGCGCCAATCGAAAAAATGCAGATACTGCCAATAAGCCAGCCGAACTTCATGGAGCGCCTGATGGCACGGAAGCAAAAAAGCAGCCTAGGCATGTCGAGCGCGGTGATCTTGATACTGATATTGGTCGTGGCCATCGCCGCTGCACCATCAAAGCTGCGGCTCACAGTCGCAGTTTTGGCAGGAATCGTTGCCGTCATTTGGCTAATAATGAAGTACTCCGCAGCGCTACCGAAGCGCCCTCCTCGCCTTAAAACGAATATCCTAGCCGACTCATTAGGTCAGACCGCCTCCTTGTCAAATCACGAGCAAAAATCTGAAATCAGCGTTGATGTGAACAGCGGAGACCGCGCTGGCTCAGATTTCCATACGATCAGGGTGAGCTCGCCTGAGCAGCAATTCACGATTCCCAAGCCTAAAAACCTAACCCCGAAAGCGCGATGGATTGGAAAAGATGAAACCATCACCGTCGGTGGACAGGCCCTTAAGGTTGCCTTTGTGTATTTCACTGAGAGAGCAGATCGGGCGTTTGACCAAGAGCCCTCGCTGATTGACGGCCAGTTGACTGTGCACGCTGCGCATGTGGATCTCACTGAGAAGCTAACCGGGTATTGGCCGAGTTACAGCGGCATTTCTCCTGCAGCACGACGTGGGTACCTGCAATGGCTGTCCGAGGGCCGCTGTGCACCCAGTGTGGATATAGGATATGTCTTCATCTTTTTTTACGGTCTCGAGCGTCGGGCCATCATTGATTCAATTACAGATGAGGCCGCGCGTTCGGAACTCCCGACCATCGCAGCGGAGATTGAGCGTCTTAAAACCCTCTACGGGGACAATTCATCGTTTCGAAACTACGCGTCGAATCTGCTCAACCACATACAACTCATGGATGTGGAACCGCAGATGTACTTGAATGCACCGCCTCGATTTGAGTCGAATGGCTTTGAATTGCCGATTGCGCTACGACTGGCATTAGGCCAAATGGCTTTGGACAAACATCCCCTGAACGCGGCGTGGGCAATGGCATGGGTACAGTCAGACCCTAACATCAGCCGCCGCACTGCTGTGAGCAGATGCGCGGATCAGTTTGCGCAGCTGTTCGTGGCCCGGTATTCAGCCCTTTATCCGAAGGGCCTTGTGCTTACCCAAAATAAGACTCTGCTCAAAATCGCCTATCGCTCCGCCTCTTCGCGCTTGAGCGCTCCCGAAATTGCGTTGGGTGATATACCGGATGTTTCCGCTACGTCGGCAACGCGTAACAAGCTGCAGGCTATGGTGGATGAATGCACGATAGTCCTCGACCCATACAGCAGATACCTAGGTCGTAACCCAGAAGGAGCCTCAAATCTGGAGGGTATTCTGCAACTGCCGGTGGCCCTATGGCCGGCAGCGGCGAAGGATGCAATCGCTGAACTGCAACTCCAAGCCGGGGATGAGCAGTTGGCGATGACTTTTGGGGATCTGGCAGGTCGCTTTGGATCTTCAGGAGCTCTGCCTCGTGGAACAATTGTAGCCTTGGCAAGAGCCCTCGAGTCTTTGAATATTGGCTTTGAGCCAGATGTACTTTCCGGTAGCCGTACTCCCAAAAATTCGGACACGATCGTATTGTTCGCGACGAGTGACGATGATGGAAGCCTACGGACATCTTCGGACTATCACGCTGCTGTGGTAACACTGGATTTGGCAAGCGCGGTTGCGGCCGTAGATGGTGAAAGCTCAGGCTATGAGATGACCCAGCTAGGGCGGCATATCGATTCCTGGAGTCATCTTCGCGTATCTCATCAGAAACGGCTCAAAGCCCACCTGCAAATCCAAATTCTTCAGCCGCCTACACTGGCGAGCCTAAAGAAAAAGTTAAGCCCTCTGAGTGCCGACGCCAAACGCACCATAGCTGGGTTCCTAGCTCATCTCGCTCAAGCTGACGGAAACGTTTCGCCTCAGGAAGTCCGGCTGCTGGAGCGCGTGTATAAAACACTTGAGCTGGATCCACATCTGCTTTACGGGGACTTACACGGCGCGGCCATCACTCCTTCTAGGAATTCTTCCGCTGCGTCCGCACTTGGTGCCGAGCCTAGTGCCAAACAGGCCGGTGGTACGCCAAGCATTAATGATTCCTCCCAAGGCTTCAATTTGGACATGGACAAAATTGCGCAGCTCCAACGCGAGACGGCAGCGGTTTCAGCATTGTTGGCGGAGGTATTCAATGATGAATCTCCAGAACCGCCTATCGTGAAAGTCAGTATCAGGGATCAGCCAACTGATCATACGGCGACTGTGCATGGGCTCGACACAGAACACTCAGCGTTTCTACGAATGATCGTGTCACGCCGAGAATGGAGCCGCCAAGAGCTGGAAGATGTTGCCACTGATATGGAACTCATGCTGGACGGTGCTCTAGAGCACATCAACGACATGGCGTTTGAACGGTTCGACATGCCAGTCTCCGAGGGGGATGACCCCATCGAGATCAACCCAGATATCCTGGAAGAATTAGCCTTATGAGCACGATACGCCCCAAAGATCGCGATGCGGTCATCCAGTCATTGCGAGCCGGTGTAGTTCCTCGTGCGGGCCAACATCTTATTCAAGTGGGTCGAGCGAAAGAGCTGGACGCTCTTCTGAAAGACATAGATCGACTAGCTGACGGCGGCTCCGCTTTTAGGGTCGTTGTAGGCGAATATGGTGCGGGGAAAACCTTTTTTCTCAACCTTGTCAGAGGCATTGCGATGGAGCGAAAGCTGGTCACAATGCACGCCGATTTGAATCCCGACCGTAGGCTTCATGCATCCGGAGGACAAGCACGCTCCCTGTATGCCGAGCTCGCTAAAAACATGTCCACCCGGACGAAACCGGACGGTGGCGCGCTGCAGGGTATTGTTGAGAAATTCATTTCCCAAGCCAAATCTGAAGCCAAAACGCGAGGTGTCGAGAGCGAAATCGTCATTCGCGAATTTCTGGCCGAACTCACTGAGATGGTAAACGGCTACGATTTCGCCGACGTAATTGCCAAATACTGCAAAGGGTTTGAACAAGGCGACGAGCAGCTGAAGGCAGATGCCATTCGATGGCTGCGAGGAGAATTCACTACTAGAACAGATGCTCGTGCGGCGCTTGGTGTCCGAACAATCATTGATGACGCATCGGTCTACGATCAGTTGAAGTTGCTGTCGCGGTTCGTCCGGCTTGCAGGGTTTGGCGGCCTCATGATTTGTCTGGACGAGCTTGTCAACCTGTACAAGCTAGCGAACACCCAGGCACGCAACGCCAACTACGAGCAGATCTTGCGGATTTTAAATGATTCCTTACAAGGCTCCACTGAGGGTCTAGGCTTCGTCCTCGGCGGTACGCCAGAGTTTTTGATGGACACGCGTCGCGGGCTTTACAGCTACCCCGCCTTGCAGTCACGACTTGCTGAAAACACGTTTGCCAAATCTGGATTGATCGACCTGTCCGGGCCTGTAATCCGCCTGAGCAGCCTGACTCCGGAAGACTTCTACGTACTGCTTCAAAAGCTGCGTAACGTTTATGCCTACGGCGACCCGGACAAGTATTTGATGCCAGATGAGGCAATTCCTGCATTCATGTCGCACTGCAATCAACGATTGGGGGAAGCCTACTTCCGGACGCCACGTACGACTATTACGGCGTTCATCAACTTGCTCGCCGTACTGGAGCAGAACCCCGGCGCGGACTGGCGTGCATTAGTAGGCTCTGTCCAGATTGCTCAAGACGACGGCGCCATGCAGGATCTAAGCATCGAGGCAGACGATGAGCTCACCAGTTTCAAACTCTGAATCCTCGTCTTTCGAGCGCCTGCATCCAGCCGTCCAACAATGGGTTTGGGCCCAAGGATGGACAGCATTGCGGGACGCCCAGGAATGGGCGATTTCAGCGCTAGTCGATGCTGACCGGGATGTGATCATCGCCGCCTCAACAGCTGCGGGTAAAACTGAGGCCGCGTTCCTACCCATCCTCACAAACCTGATGAATCACCCCGACCCTGTAGGTGCTGTCCTCTACATCAGCCCACTGAAGGCACTCATCAACGATCAGTGGGATAGACTGAGTCGACTGTGTGAGCAACTGGATCTCCCTGTTGTGGCATGGCACGGCGATGTGTCAGCAAGCAAGAAACACAAGTTTCTCAAGTCTCCTAAAGGCGTTCTGCTGATCACTCCTGAGTCTCTGGAAGCATTGTTCGTAAACAGGGGCTCTAGTTTGGCCGGGCTTTTCCAGAACCTGCGTTACATCGTGGTCGACGAACTCCATGCTTTCATTGGCAGCGAGCGTGGTAAGCAGCTCCAGTCATTGATGCAGCGTGTAGAGCTTGTCGCCGGAAAGGCCCTACCCAGAGTCGGGTTGTCCGCCACGCTGGGGGACATGTCACTCGCGAGTGAGTTTCTCAGGCCCGGGCACCCTCAACGGATTCAGGTGATTGAATCAAAATCATCCGGTCAAAATCTTCAGGTGCAAGTGCGTGGCTACATGATGCCGCCCATGCAAAAGCTCCGTCAGGTAGAACAAGCAGCCGCTGACGGCGACCAGGACATCGATGGAGACGAAGAGGAAGACGAATCTGGCTCCAGGCATGCCATCGCTGCGCACATGTACAAAGTGCTGCGCGGCAGTAACAACCTGATATTCCCCAACAGCCGGCAAGAGGTGGAGTGGTACGCGGATCGGTTGCGGCGGCTCTGTGAGATCAGCGGGATGCCCAATGAGTTTCTTCCCCATCACGGCAGCCTCTCGAAAGACCTGCGAGAAGACACGGAGCGCGCGCTCAAGGCCGGTACGCCTCCAGCATCCGCTTTATGCACCACTACGTTGGAGCTTGGGATAGATATAGGCAACATCAAGACAGTCGTCCAGATAGGTTCTCCGCCATCAGTCGCAAGCCTGCGCCAACGTCTAGGTCGGTCAGGTCGCCGGAACGATGAACCGGCTACGCTCCGGGCGTACTGTCAGGAACGTGAGCTTACAGATCAATCGTTGCTATCTGACCTACTTCGCCAAAACCTCGTCCAAACCATCGCCATGATCAGGCTGCTGACTGGCAACTGGTTTGAGCCGCCTAGAGCTGAGGGATTGCATGCCTCGACATTAGTACAACAAATTCTATCAGTAATCGCACAGCAAGGAGGAGCCAGCGCGGCGCAGCTATGGGGTGGTCTGGTTGAAAGCGGGACATTTAAAAGCATTTCCAAGCCTGACTTCTTTGCTCTACTGAAGGAGCTCGGCGTGAAGAAACTGATCGTGCAGGACAGCTCAGGTCACTTACTACCGGGAGAAGTCGGCGAACGGCTGATCAACCATTACGAGTTCTATAGCGCCTTCACCAGCGATGAAGAATTCAGGCTTATCCGCGAGGGCAAGCCACTTGGGTCAATACCTGTCAGTCGGCCTCTAATGAAGGGACAGCGGATTATCTTTGGTGGCCGGCGTTGGCGCGTACTGGATGTAGATATAGAAAAAAAGGTGATCGTCGTAACCGCCGCTCGGGGCGGTCAGCCACCCCAATTCGACGGGCTTGGTGCGATGGTACATGACCATGTGAGAGAGGAGATGCGGGCCGTACTGACCGAGACTACGCCCTGCCCCTTCATCGATAGCAAAGCGCAGGAGCTACTGAGCGAAGCCCGTAAATCCTTCAGATCTCTCGGGCTAGCAAATGAATTCACCTACGGCTCTGACTCGAAAACTCATTTGTTGACTTGGCGTGGCGACCAAACCAACGACGCTCTAGTGCTCATGTTCAACTATGTAGGACTGTCTTGCGAGAGCTCGGGCCTTGCATTGTCGCTCGGCGGCTCACAAAAAAGTGTCGCTGACGCCCTCGCAAGAATTGCGGAACTGGATCCCGACGTTATTGAGGCGTTACTGGATGGAGTCGAGAATCTAATCAAGGAGAAGTGGGACTGGGCTCTCCCCCGCTCCCTGCTCATGAAATCCTATGCGTCATCTCAGTTGAATTTCAAAGGTGCAGTAGAGTTTGCAAAGTTGTTTACTACTCGATGGCTGCACGGTGGAAACGCATTCGAAAGCCCGACCGTCCACTAGCGGTAAGCTGACCTAGCGCAGGTGGTGCACATGCGTAAATCCGGCCGCCTGTCGAGAGCAAAGTCGGTACCTGTCAATCGGGCCAATGCGGTTCGCCCGTTTGATCAAAATGTACTACGCCTCATGGAGCATTCATCGGAGCGTGGCTCATTCACCCGCAAGCGGAGCGCGTAGGCCTTCGGCCGAAGACGTGAGGATGGAAGCCCGGCAGGGCCGAGATGCGGAGTGGCTCGGTTCACGACAGCCGTCCGCGAAAGCGGCACGCCACCCCGGTTGAATCAGTCGGATCCTACGGCTTTATTCGGTACTGCTACCGTCGTGGGTCGAACACAGCGTGCTAACCCACTGCTCTTCCATAAGCCTGCCAGGAGCCCCGC
>NZ_CAXAPA010000023.1:0-62071 GCF_963970835.1 Pseudomonas sp. EA_15y_Pfl1_P101
GCAGGTTGGCGTGAAAGGCAACGGTACTGAATCGACGCGGCCAACGGGTGAGAAAGGTGCGCAGGTAAAGGTCGGCACCGACGGTAGCGTGCAGGTTGGTGTGAAAGGCAACGGTACTGAATCGACGCGGCCAACGGGTGAGAAAGGTGCGCAGGTGAAGGTCGGTACCGACGGTAGCGTGCAGGTTGGCGTGAAAGGCAACGGTACTGAATCGACGCGGCCAACGGGTGAGAAAGGCGCGCAGGTGAAGGTCGGCACCGACGGTAGCGTGCAGGTTGGCGTGAAAGGTAACGGTACTGAATCGACGCTGCCCAGTGGTGAGAAAGGCGCGCAGGTGAAGGTCGGCACTGACGGTAGCGTGCAGATTGGTTTGAAAGGAAATGCCACCGAATCGACGCTGCCGAATGGTGAGAAAGGTGCACCGGTAAAAGTCGGGGCCGAGGGTGATGCTAAGGTCACGGTCTTGCCTGATGGCAGCACGCAGGTGAGCCTGACGCCAGATAAAGGTAAGCATTTTAAGATTAGTTTGGCTGCCGGTATTCAGGTAAGGGTAAGTTCGGAGGATTGGTCAGGCCCGCGTTCGTCGCTGAAGCCGCGATTGATTGTCGATGAGCCAAACGTGGGCGTAAGCAGCAGCACGCCGCCAGCAATCGAGGCTAAGACCGCTACCAAGATCAGTGCAGAGGCGAAACCCGTTGCTGAAACAAGTGCAAAGGTGACGACCGGCGGTACGCCAGTCGCAAAGGTGAAGACGGGTGGTAAAACAGACGATGAGATTAAGGTCGGTATTAAGCCAAAGATTGAGATCCAGAAAGATCAGGAGTCCAAGGTCCGCACCGGAATTACATCTCCGGCTCCAGGTGCTGGACACCCTATCCATCAGCGTCTCGGCGCCGTCAATCAGCGCGTATTATGACAACGGCTGACAAGCGGCAGTGTCCAGCATGAATTTTTGATGCGGCCATTGTCATCTTCAAGAGCTAATTGCTGATCAATACTCCCCGATTGCGAGTGCAGTTGGGGAGTCCTGTACAAGGTAGGGGTCCATGTTTTCAGTATTCAATACTAGGGTGACAGGACTCAGGGATGAGCACTACGTAGTAGATTCGATTATATCCAGGGGCGTCAGTCAGACACCTTGGCAAACACTTCAGCCTAGTGTTGATTCGACTGATGTGTCTGCGCTGGCAACTGGAAAAAAGAACACGGGTTATCGCGAGGGTTGGGTGGACTGCCCGGCTGTCAGGCGCGGGGATAATCAGGCGGCATCCTTCATTACAACGGCATACCCATTTAACGGTATAAGTGGCAGAGCGGCCGGACGGCTCCTTGTTATGCCCGCCGCTGTACCCCGTGTCCCCTTCAGCGCCACGTTGTTTCCTTTTCGGCCATCGCAGAGCGCGGAGGTTGATGAACGTTCAGGTCTTTCCAAGAAGACAATTGGAGTTAAGGCGGATGATATCTGGCGTGGTTTTCGACAGAGCGATGAGGGTAACTGCGTCACCGTTGCAGCGATAAAGGTGGCAATGGCCAGGTTTGGCCAAAGTCCAAAAAGCATCTTTGCCAAGGTCGAGAAGACGGCGAAGGGATATAGCGTGACGCTGCGTGACGGTTACCACCTCCGTTTATCCGATCAGGAATTGTCGCAGGCTGCCCGCGGTGCCAAATTTACGGGGCGGGATATTGGGATGCTCAAGGACGCCAACTTCCTGTTTGCAGTAAGCGCCAAACGAGCACAGGAGGAGAACAATGATGGCAAGGCGGGTGCAAGCTTCAGGGCGGCAATAAGTAGCCTTAATGATGGTGAAGACGAGAAAGAAACCGGTGAGGCACTCAAGCGCTTGGGCCTGGGCAATTATTTGAAAAAGGCCTCGGTCAGTGAGTTGGCAAGCGGGCAGTTGGGCATGGTGAATACGGACACACATTCGGTTGCGGTCATCGGCGGGCATGAAGAGTTGTGGGGTAATAGGGGGGGCAGGCCGCGCGATGGTCAAGCCATAGCATTACGCTGATTGGGCTATGAAGTTTAATCGTTTCCTATCGCGGCCGCGTCCAACTATTTCATTTAAGAGTGAACGATATGAGTACGTTCGCAATTGGATCTTCTGCTCGCTCACATCCTATAGCGTTGCAGTTATCGAAGCACCCGGAAAAAGACACTTCTCTCCTCACTGCATTTGATGCCCCTGAGCGTGGTTTCGGCGAGCATTACAATGCGAGTTCGCACAGCGCCGTCATCAAACTGATGATGCTCACATTTGGAGAGCGCCCTGGCGATATGTTCAGCAATGTGCGGAGCAATGGCGATGGTTATGAGGTGACCATGAAAGATGGTTACAGGCTGCATCTTTCCCGGCAGGAGTTGCAACGGGCAGGGGGCGCATCGCGTTTTACGGGTCAGGACAACGTGGTACTGGGCAGTGCAAATTTCGCTCTGGCGGTGTTCATTAAACGCAAACAGCTGGGCAGTGGCAGCGCCGCTGATTTGCCAAGTTTTACCTCGGTGCTGACTCAATCTCTGCAAGGTGAAACGACCTTTAACATGCTCAAAGGCATGGGCTTGTCCGGTCATTTCCAATACCTACCCACTGCAGCGGTTGTCGGTGAAGGGGGGAAAGGGGTGGTAGACAGTTATGACGCTGGTTCAGCGCTGATTTACGCCGGCAAGGTGCAGCGCTTCGGCAGGCAGAGTTCTCCCGATCGAACCTACATGTATACGCTGGTTAATGACAGCGCGCCGAAGCCCCCCAGGGCTCCAGCCCCCGTCTCGCCGATCGTCATGCCCAAGGTTGAACAGGTCACGACGAGTGTTCGCCCCCAGGTCGCCGAGGTTCTGCAGGGTTTCACTGCGGCCTCGCGAGCGTTTGGCGAAGTATTCGACCTGAGCAGCCATGCCGCAGTGATCAAGATGATGATGCTCAGGTTTGGCCAATCGCCCTCCGAGATGTTTAACAATGTCGAGACCACGGAGAATGGGTACAGCGTCACCATGAAAGATGGTTTTGAAGTGACGTTGTCAACACAGGAACTGCAGCGCACTACCGAAGCCTCGCGGTTTACCGGCCCTGACGCGCACATGGTCATCGACGCCAATTTCATGCTGGCCGCCTTTACCAAGCGCAAGCAGGTTGAACGCAATGCTCAGTTCGAGGCAGCGTTATTGAGCACCTTGCGCGGAGAGCACACTTACAATGTCTTGAAGGGGATGGGCCTGACCGGCTTTCTACGGGTTGTTCCGCCCGACAAGCTGCGCGATCCAACCCGCGTTGGCGTCACCCCTGCCTTCAACTATTCAAGCGCTTTGGTAGTGGATGGCATCAAGCATCGCGAAGGTGAGAAACAGGCCATCGTAAAGGACTATGGCTACCAGCTTGCCGCGGACGTTGCCCGAGCGCGCAACGCAAAGCCAGCGCAATTTCCGGCGCCCCCCGTCGGCGTCAAGCCAGTCGATATCTGGGGCGGTTTCTATCAAGGCGTGGAAGGTAACTGTGTCACGGTGTCGGCGATCAAGGCGGCGATGATGAAATACGGGCAAAACCCTTTGGGGATCTTCAAGCGTGTCGACGAAACGCCGGACGGTTTCACCGTTACCATGCGCGATGGCTGCACGGTGCGCCTCACCTACGTCGAGCTGGAAATGGCACGCGCGGCGGCTAACTTCTACGGTACGGATAAAGGCCTGGTTGAGGACGCCGTGTTCCTTTATGCCGCGAGCGCCAAGCGTGCACAGTTGGAAGACCACGAATTCCGCGCCGGTGCCGGCTTTGACGTCGCCCTCAAAACACTGAATGACGGTGAGGTGCCTGGCGACGCGCTGCGCCGCTTGGGCCTGTACGCCTTCACTCGCCAGAGCAGCGTGCAGGAACTGGCGTCAGGCGTGCCAGGTACTCTGGCGAACTTCGGGCATTCCGTGGTCGTTGTCGACGGCGCTGTCGATGAATATGGCGCCAAGCGCGACTTGAACCACTCGCGCTGGATGGAAAAGGGCGGGCACGCACTGAAACTGGTTTAAACCCCACCCTTGTCGGCGATCAACAGCTCCCTGAATCCGATCATCGGCAGTGGTCGGCTGTGCCAATAGCCTTGGTACAAATGGCAACCCAAGCCCTGCAGGAATGCCAGTTGATCCTGGGTTTCCACACCCTCGGCGATCACCACCAGGTTCAGGCTGCGAGCCATCGCCACTATGGCGCGAATGATTTCGGCGTCGTTAGGGTCGTGAGTGGCGTCACGCACAAAGGATTGGTCGATCTTCAGCGCATCCACCGGCAGGCGCTTGAGGTAAGTGAGCGATGAGTAACCGGTGCCGAAGTCATCCATCGCAAAGCTCACGCCGAGTTTTTTCAGGCGGCGCATTTTGCTGATGGTGTCGTCCAGGTTCTGGATCACAATGCCTTCGGTGATTTCCAGTTTCAGCAGGTTGAACGGCAATTGGTGCTGCTTGAGGCTGCGCTCCACCCGCTCCACAAAATCGTTCTGGCGGAACTGCCGAGGGCTGATGTTCACGCACAGGCTGAAGTTCAACGGGTCTACCAGGCCTTCCGCGACCAGTTGTTGAAAGGCCGCGCAGGCTTCATCAAGGATCCAGGTACCGACTTCAAGGATCAGGCCGCTGTCCTCCAGTACCTTGATGAATTCGGACGGCGACTGCGCGCCCAGTTGCGGGTGCTGCCAGCGCACCAACGCCTCGGCGCCGACGATCTTGTTGCCGCGTGCATCCACTTGCGGCTGGTAATGCACGCTGAACTCGCCACGCGACAGCGCCAGGCGCAGGTCGGTCTCCATGCGCAGGCGTTCGCTGGCGGTTTTTTGCATGCTGTTATGGAACATCTGCGTGGTGTTGCGCCCTGAGTCCTTGGCGCGATACAGGGCGATGTCGGCGCGCTTGAGCAAGTCCGCCGGCGTGGTGCCATGGTCGGGAATCAGCGCCACGCCAATACTCGGCGTGACCTGCAAACGATGGCCATCGAGGAACATCGGCTCCGAGAGTAATTCGCGCAGGGTGTCGGCCAGTTCTTGCACCTGATTGCTGACTTCCATGCGCGAACCATCCAGGCCACTGAGCAGCACCACGAACTCATCGCCGCCCAGGCGCGCCACGGTGTCTTCCATACGCACGCTGGCCTCCAGACGTGCGGTGACGATCTTCAGCACCGAGTCGCCGACCGGATGGCCGAGGGAGTCGTTGATGTGTTTGAAGTGGTCAAGGTCCAGGAACAGCAGCGCACCGCGCAAATTGTGGCGCTTGAGCAGGGCAATTTGCTGGCTTAGGCGGTCCATCAACAGGGCGCGGTTGGGCAGGTTGGTCAACGGGTCGTGGTAGGCCAGGTGGCGGATCTGTGCCTGGGCGTTTTTCAGCAGGCTCACGTCCCGTGCTGTCAGCAGCAGGCACGGGGTTTCATTCAGGGTGATGGGCTCCACCGAGACCTCCACCGCCAGCAACTCGCCGCGTTTGTTGTGCCAGAGCATTTCCAGGTGGTGGATGCGGCCTTTGATCTGCAATTCGGCCAATAGCGCGGCGCGTTGGTTTTCATCGGCCCAGATGCCGATTTGGTAAAGGGTCAGGCCTATGGCTTCCTTGGCGCGATAGCCGGTCAGGCGGCAGAAACCGTCATTGACCTCCACATAACGGCCGGTGTCGCGCTCGGTGATGGAAATCGCGTCGGGGCTGGAATGGAAGGCCTTGGCGAACTTTTCCTCGCTGGCCTTGAGTGCAGCTTCCGAGCGTTGTTGCTGAGTGATGTCCCGCAGTGTGGTGACGATGCATGGCTGGTCGCCGACCTTGATCAAACGGCTGGAAATCACGCACGTCAGGCTTTGTCCGTTTTTGTGATGCGCCACGATCGCCACATTGCTCAGCGTATGCTCGCGGATTACCCGCTCGATTCGCTGCAGGCGTTTGCTCGACTCGTCCCACAGGCCGATCTGCTCGGCACTTTTGTCGATCACCTCAGCGGCGGTCCAGCCAAAGGTCTGGGTAAAGGCAGGGTTAATCTCCATAAATGCGCCGCTGTTCAGGCAGGTCACGCAGATTGGATCCGGGCTGGCCTGGAACAGGCTGGCGAATTTTTCTTCGGAGGCGGTCAGGCGTTGTTCGCGCTCCACCTGGTCGGTGATGTCCAGCAAGGTGCCGGCCATCCGCAGCGGCGCGCCTTTGTCATCGCGATACAGGCGGGCACGGCTTTCAAGGTAGCGCGAGCTGCCGTCTTCCATGGGCACGCGGTAGGTCAGTTGATAATTGCCGGCTGGCCCCTCGCGCAGGGTGCGGTAGGCGTCGCGCATGCTGTCGCGTTCTTCATGGGGCATGCCTTCGAAAAACGCATCGAAGGACTCATGGAACGGTTCGGGCGGCAGGCCGTGCAATTGGGCGGAGCGTGCCGAGCCGTAGAGCATGCCGGTGGGGATGTGCCAGTCCCAGGTGCCCAGTTGCGCAGAATCCAGGGCCAGGTCGAGGCGTTCCTGGCTGTCCTTGAGGGCTTGCTCGGCGTTTTTGCGCTCGGTGGTGTCGAGAAAGGTGCTGAGTAAATACGCCTCACCTTCCAACTCGACCTTTTGTGCGCTGAGGGTGCCATCGTGTACCTGGCCGTTGCTGGCACAAAACTGCACCTCCATGGTAATGGGCCGGCCCTTGCGCTGCGTGGCCTTGACCAGCAACGCACGTTGCTCCGGGCGGCGCCACAGGCCGAGCTCCAGAGTGGTGCGGCCAATGGCATCGGCCAGCGGCCAGCCAAAGAGCATTTCGAAATATTGGTTGGCTTCGCTGATCAAACCGTCGCACTGGCGGGTCAGTAATACCATGTTGGGGCACAGGTGGAACAAGGTGGCAAAGCGTTTTTCGGAGTGGCTGAGGGCGTGCTCGCGTTCGCGCTGGCGGGTGGTCTCGCGGATAACCCCAATCATGCGGCGCCGACCGGCTTTATCTGGCGCCAGGCTGCCGTTGATTTCCAGCCAGTGATGGGTGCCGTCCGGCCACTGGATGTGGTGGTGCATGGCTTGCTCGAATGGCTCGCCGGCCAGTACGGCGTGAAAGGCCCGCACCACTCGGGCGCGATCCTGTGGCGCCAGCAGGTCGAGATAATCCAGGTCCTTGGGCAGTGGTTGGCGCGGGTCAAAGCCGAACAGCGCCTGGGTGCCCCGCGACCAGCTTATCCTGCCGCTGTCGATCTCCCAGCACCATGCACCTAGCCGGGCGGCATTGAGCGCTGCCAGCAACTGCGGGGCACTGTCCCAGCTTTGCTCCGCCTGTTGAGGATCAAGGGCGTAGATGCGGGGCAGGGGTGGCACGGAATCGGCGGGGTTGCGCATTATCAAAGGGCCTTGGCTCGATGGGCGGAAAGCGCGGGTTCTTTCAGACCTTGAGGCCGCACAGTGTCATGCCGGTACCTCTGGCAGATCGACCTGTGCATCCAATAGGCTCATGAAAGCCCGCGCAGCGTTCGACAGCGTCCTTTCGGTGTGCACGATATAGCCTAGCTGGCGACTGAGCTGTATGCCCGGCAAAGCGATACTTGCCACCTGCTCATCGAGCATAGTGCGCGGTAAAACGCTCCAGGCCAGGCCGATCGACACCATCATCTTGATAGTTTCCAAATAGTTAGTGCTCATTGCGATGTTCGGCGTGAGGCCCTGGGCCTCGAACAGCCGGCTGACAATATGGTGAGTAAAGGTGTTGCCGCCCGGGAAAACCGCCGGATGGCCGGCGATATCGGCCAGGTTGACGCGGTCATTGCTGATCAGGCTGTGCTCCGGCGCCACCACGAAATCCAGTGGGTCGTCCCACACCGGGGTGGCACGTACAAGGTTGTGCGGATCGGGCGCCAGGGTAATTACTGCCACTTCGGCGCGGCCGTGGAGGATTTCTTCGTAGGCCACTTCCGAATCGAGGAACTGAATATCCAGCGCCACATTGGGGTATTCCCGGGTAAAGGTGCGTAGCACAGGCGGCAGGCGGTGCAGGCCGATATGGTGGCTGGTGGCCAGGGTCAGGCGACCGCTGACTTCGCCGGTCAGGTTAGTGAGTGCGCGGCGCGTGTCGTCCAGCACATTGAGGATCTGATAGGCGCGCGGCAGCAGGGCTCGACCGGCTTCCGTCAGGCCGACTTCACGACCCAGGCGGTCGAACAATCGCACCTTTAGTTGTTGCTCCAGGCCGGCAATGCGTTTGCTGATGGCGGGTTGGGTCAGGTGCAGGCGTTCACCGGCGCCGGAGAAGCTGCCAGTCTCGGCGATGGCGATAAAAGCATTGAGGTTGGCCAGGTCCATGGTGGTATTCCAGTTGGTAATCCAAAGCATAAAAAATATGAATTTGAGTTATTTAATGTAGCGCCATACCATCAGCCTCACAAGCCAAAGGGTTATTGAAAAGCCCGGCGTATAGAAGCACCGATGATGAGGACCGACTGATGGCCGGCAAAACGCTTTACGACAAGCTTTGGGATTCCCATGAAGTGAAACGGCGCGACGATGGCTCGTCGCTGATCTATATCGACCGTCACATCATCCATGAAGTGACCTCGCCCCAAGCGTTCGAAGGCCTGCGACTGGCCGGGCGCAAGCCCTGGCGCGTCGACTCGATCATCGCTACCCCGGACCACAACGTACCGACCACCCCTGAGCGCAAGGGCGGCATCGACGCCATCGTCGACACCGTATCGCGTTTGCAGGTGCAGACCCTCGACGACTACTGCGACGAATATGGCATCACCGAATTCAAGATGAATGACGTGCGTCAAGGCATCGTCCACGTGATCGGCCCGGAGCAGGGCGCGACCTTGCCGGGCATGACCGTGGTTTGCGGCGACTCCCATACCTCCACCCACGGCGCGTTTGGCGCCTTGGCCCACGGCATCGGTACTTCTGAGGTTGAACATGTGTTCGCCACCCAGTGCCTGGTCGCCAAAAAGATGAAGAACATGCTGGTGCGCGTTGAGGGCAAATTGCCGTTCGGCGTGACCGCTAAAGACATCGTGCTGGCGGTAATTGGCAAGATTGGCACCGCCGGCGGTAACGGCCATGCCATCGAGTTCGCTGGCAGTGCGATTCGCGACCTGTCCATCGAAGGCCGCATGACCATCTGCAACATGTCCATCGAAGCCGGTGCCCGTGTGGGCATGGTGGCGGCGGACGAGAAGACCGTCGACTACGTCAAAGGCCGTCCGTTCGCGCCAGCAGGCGCCGATTGGGATGCTGCGGTAGAAGCCTGGAAAGACCTGGTGTCCGACGCCGATGCAGTGTTCGACACTGTGGTTGAACTCGACGCTGCCCAGATCAAACCGCAAGTCAGTTGGGGCACTTCGCCGGAAATGGTTCTGGCCGTCGATCAGAACGTGCCAGACCCGGCCAAAGAGGTCGACCTGGTCAAGCGCGGTTCCATTGAGCGCGCCTTGAAGTACATGGGTCTGAAAGCCAACCAGGCGATTACCGACATTCAACTGGATCGCGTGTTCATCGGTTCCTGCACCAATTCTCGGATCGAAGACCTGCGCGCTGCAGCGGTGATCGCCAAAGGCCGAAAAGTCGCTTCGACCATCAAGCAAGCCATCGTGGTGCCAGGTTCGGGCCTGGTGAAGGCGCAAGCCGAGGCGGAAGGCCTGGACAAGATTTTCCTCGAGGCCGGCTTTGAATGGCGTGAGCCGGGCTGCTCGATGTGCCTGGCGATGAACCCGGACCGTTTGGAGTCGGGCGAGCATTGCGCGTCCACCTCCAACCGTAACTTCGAAGGGCGCCAGGGTGCCGGTGGGCGCACCCACCTGGTCAGCCCGGCCATGGCCGCTGCGGCTGCCGTCAACGGTCGTTTCATCGACGTTCGCGAATTGATCTGAGGAATACCCGATGCGTGCTTTTACACAACACACAGGTTTAGTTGCGCCGTTGGACCGTGCCAACGTGGACACCGACCAGATCATCCCCAAGCAGTTCTTGAAGTCGATCAAGCGCACCGGTTTTGGCCCGAACCTGTTCGACGAGTGGCGCTACCTGGACGTGGGCTACGCCTACCAGGACAACTCCAAGCGCCCGCTGAACAAGGACTTCGTGCTCAACGCCGAGCGTTACCAAGGCGCCAGCGTGTTGCTCGCCCGGGAAAACTTCGGCTGCGGCTCCAGCCGTGAACACGCGCCGTGGGCGCTGGAAGAATATGGCTTTCGCAGCATCATTGCGCCGAGCTATGCCGACATCTTCTTCAATAACAGCTTCAAGAACGGCTTGTTGCCGATCATCCTCACCGATGAAGAAGTCGACGAACTGTTCAAACAAGTGGAAGCCGATGTGGGCTACCAGTTGACGGTTGACCTGGCCGCGCAAACCGTGACCCGTCCGGACGGCAAGGTGTATCACTTTGAAGTCGATGCTTTCCGTAAGCACTGCCTGATCAACGGCCTGGACGATATCGGCCTGACCTTGCAGGACGGTGATGCAATTGCCGCGTTTGAGGCCAAGCACCGGGCTAGCCAGCCATGGTTGTTTCGCGATGCCTGATTCTATGTAAGCCGGACTGGCCCCTTCGCGAGCAAGCCCGCTCCCACATTTGACTGCATTTCAACTGAAGGAACTCGGTCGAATGTGGGAGCGGGCTTGCTCGCGAAAGCGGCAGTAAAAACAACACAAGTCCCAAGGAAAACCACCATGACACGCACCGCCCACACCCAAGTCGTGCAAAAACAATTCGGTGAGCAAGCCTCGGCCTACCTGAGCAGTGCCGTGCACGCCCAAGGCACCGAATTCGCGCTGCTCCAGGCCGAACTGGCAGGGCAGGGCAGTGCGCGACTGCTGGATTTGGGCTGCGGCGCCGGTCATGTCAGTTTTCACGTGGCGCCGCTGGTCAAAGAAGTCGTGGCCTACGACCTCTCCCAACAGATGCTCGACGTAGTCGCCGGCGCAGCTTTAGACCGCGGCCTGGACAACATTCGCACCGTACAGGGCGCCGCTGAACGCCTGCCGTTCGCCGACGGCGAGTTCGACTACGTGTTCAGCCGCTATTCGGCCCACCACTGGAGCGACCTCGGCCTGGCCCTGCGTGAAGTACGCCGGGTGCTCAAGCCAGGCGGCGTGGCGGCCTTCGTGGACGTCTTGTCACCGGGCAGCCCGCTGTTGGACACTTACCTGCAAACCGTCGAAGTACTGCGCGACACCAGCCACGTGCGTGATTACTCCGCCGCCGAATGGATGCGTCAGCTCAGCGAAGCCGGTTTGCACGTACGCAACAGCAGCCGTCAGCGCCTGCGCCTGGAATACACCTCGTGGGTCGAGCGCATGCGCACGCCAGCGGTATTGCGCGCCGCAATCCTCGAGCTGCAAACGGCGATGGGCCAGGAAGTGCGCGATTACTACGAAATTCAGGCCGACGGCACCTTCAGCACCGACGTGCTGGTGGTCTGGGCCGAACGCTGATTGATTTTCCCCGACCTGCCCACGGGCGGGTCGCTTGATGAAATGAGGAACGCATGAGCAAGCAGATTCTGATTCTCCCTGGCGACGGTATTGGTCCGGAAATCATGGCCGAAGCGGTCAAGGTCCTGGAACTCGCCAACAGCAAGTACAGCCTGGGCTTTGAACTGAGCCACGACGTGATCGGCGGTGCGGCCATCGACAAGCACGGCGTGCCGCTGGCCGACGAAACCCTGGACCGCGCTCGCGCGGCTGACGCCGTACTGCTCGGCGCCGTGGGTGGCCCGAAATGGGACAAGATCGAACGTGACATCCGCCCTGAGCGCGGTCTGCTGAAAATCCGCGCGCAACTGGGCCTGTTCGGCAACCTGCGCCCGGCGATCCTCTACCCGCAACTGGCCGACGCGTCGAGCCTCAAGCCGGAAGTGGTGGCGGGCTTGGATATCCTAATCGTGCGTGAGCTGACCGGCGGTATCTATTTTGGCTCGCCACGCGGCGTGCGTGAGTTGGAGAATGGTGAGCGCCAGGCCTACGACACGCTGCCGTACAGCGAGAGCGAAATCCGTCGTATCGCCCGTGTCGGTTTCGACATGGCCCGCGTGCGCGGCAAAAAGGTTTGCTCGGTGGATAAAGCCAACGTATTGGCTTCCAGCCAGCTGTGGCGCGAAATTGTTGAAGAAGTGGCCAAGGACTACCCGGACGTCGAACTGAGCCACATGTACGTCGACAACGCCGCCATGCAACTGGTGCGCGCGCCGAAGCAGTTCGACGTGATCGTCACCGACAACCTGTTCGGCGACATTCTGTCCGACCAGGCGTCGATGCTCACCGGTTCCATCGGCATGCTGCCATCGGCGTCCCTGGACACCAACAACAAGGGCATGTACGAGCCTTGCCACGGCTCGGCGCCGGACATCGCGGGCCAGGGCATTGCCAACCCGCTGGCGACGATTCTGTCGGTGTCGATGATGCTGCGTTACAGCTTCAACCTGAGCGACGCTGCAGACGCCATCGAGAAAGCCGTGAGCCTGGTGCTGGACCAGGGTTTACGCACTGGCGACATCTGGTCGCAGGGTTGCACCAAGGTCGGTACGCAAGAAATGGGCGACGCAGTAGTCGCCGCGCTGCGGAATCTGTAATCTCTCGGGCCCGCTTGCAGTTGTTGCTGCAAGGCGGCCCACTTTTTAACAAGGTGTAGTTGCGATGAAACGTGTAGGTCTGATCGGTTGGCGCGGTATGGTCGGTTCCGTGCTCATGCAGCGGATGCTGGAAGAGCAGGATTTCGATCTTATTGAGCCGGTGTTTTTCACCACGTCGAACGTGGGTGGCCAAGGGCCGTCCGTGGGCAAGGATATTGCCCCGCTCAAAGACGCCTACAACATTGAAGAGCTGAAGACCCTCGACGTGATTCTGACCTGTCAGGGTGGCGACTACACCAGCGAAGTCTTCCCCAAGCTGCGCGAAGCCGGCTGGCAGGGCTACTGGATCGACGCCGCCTCGAGCCTGCGTATGCAGGATGACGCGGTAATCGTCCTGGACCCAGTGAACCGCAAGGTCATCGACCAGCAACTGGACGCCGGCACCAAGAACTACATCGGTGGCAATTGCACCGTCAGCCTGATGCTGATGGGCCTGGGCGGTTTGTTTGAAGCCGGCCTGGTCGAGTGGATGAGCGCCATGACCTATCAGGCGGCTTCCGGTGCCGGCGCGCAGAACATGCGTGAACTGATCAAGCAAATGGGCGCGACCCACGCAGCCGTCGCCGATCAACTGGCGGACCCGGCCAGCGCGATCCTCGATATCGACCGTCGTGTGGCCGAAGCCATGCGCAGCGATGCGTACCCGACCGAGAACTTCGGCGTGCCATTGGCTGGCAGCCTGATCCCATGGATCGACAAAGAACTGCCGAACGGCCAGAGCCGCGAAGAGTGGAAGGCCCAGGCCGAGACCAACAAGATCCTCGGTCGCTTCAAGAGCCCGATCCCGGTGGATGGCATCTGCGTGCGCATCGGCGCGATGCGCTGCCACAGCCAGGCGCTGACCATCAAGCTGAACAAAGATGTGCCGATTGCCGATATCGAAGGGCTGATCAGCCAGCACAACCCGTGGGTCAAGCTTGTGCCGAACAACCGTGATATCAGCATGCAGGAGCTGAGCCCGAACAAGGTCACGGGTACCCTGAATGTGCCGGTGGGTCGTCTGCGCAAGCTGAACATGGGCACCCAGTACCTGGGCGCGTTCACCGTTGGCGACCAACTGCTGTGGGGTGCGGCTGAGCCGTTGCGTCGTATGCTGCGGATTCTGCTGGAGCGTTGATCGCTTGAGGCAAGATGAGAAACCCGCGTTCTGTTGACAGGCGCGGGTTTTTTTTGTTGTGCTTTTGGGCCTCTTCGCGAGCAAGCCCCACATTTGATTGCATTTAACTCGGTCGAATGTGGGGCTTGCTTGCAAAGAGGCCATCAGTCACACCACAAACGCTGGGTTAATTGCCTCACCCCCCACCACCCGGTAAAGTGCCGCTCCCCCGCAATGCCCGAGGCAGCCCCCATGACCCAGACCTTTGATATCGCCGTAATCGGCGCCACCGGCACCGTTGGCGAAACCCTGGTGCAGATCCTTGAAGAGTTGAGCTTCCCGGTGGGCACCCTGCATTTGCTGGCGGGCAACAACTCGGCTGGCGCATCCGTGCCGTTTCGCGGCAAGAACGTGCGGGTGAGGGAAGTCGATGAGTTCGACTTCAGCAAAGTGCAACTGGCTTTTTTTGCGGCGGGACCGGCGGTTACCTTGAGTTTCGCCCCGCGTGCCACCGCGGCGGGTTGCTCGGTGATCGACTTGTCTGGCGCCTTGCCGGCCGCGCAAGCGCCGCAAGTGGTGCCGGAAGCCAACGCCCATGTGCTTGATGGCCTGAAAAAACCGTTCCAGCTCGGCAGCCCAAGCCCATCGGCGACCAACCTGGCGGTGGTACTGGCGCCCTTGCGTGGCCTGTTGGATATCCAACGCGTGAGCGTCACCGCCAACCTGGCAATGTCGGCCCAGGGGCGCGAGGCGGTCAGCGAGCTCGCACGTCAAACCGCTGAGCTGCTGAACATGCGCCCGCTGGAACCGACGTTCTTTGATCGTCAGGTCGCGTTCAATGTGTTGGCGCAAGTCGGCGCGCCAGACGCCCAGGGTCATACAGCCTTGGAAAAACGCCTGGTCCATGAACTGCGTGCAGTGCTGGAATTACCTTTGCTAAAGATTTCCGCAACTTGCGTTCAAGCCCCGGTGTTTTTTGGCGATAGCCTGACTGTGTCTCTGCAATTGGGCGCAGCGGTGGATCTCGCCGCCGTGAACCGCGCACTCGACACAGCTCCAGGTATAGAGCTCGTGGATGAGGGGGACTATCCCACCGCAGTGGGCGACGCGGTAGGCCAGGATGTTATTTATGTAGGGCGGGTCCGTAAGGGTGTGGATGACCCGGCGGAACTAAATCTGTGGTTGACGTCAGATAACGTACGCAAAGGCGCCGCACTGAACGCCGTACAGTTGGCGCAGTTGTTGATAAAAGACCTTGTGTAAAAGATACTTGGCGGCAATTTGTAGATTGATTCTAGCCAGGCACTATGCTTGGTCCAAAGCAGAACAGAAGCGCGTCGGTAACCTATCGGCTCGCCATGCCTTATGGCAGCGGTTACCAACCTTCTCGCAGGCCGGGGAGTGTTCAAACAAAGGATGAGGCTATGGTTCAAGTTCGCAAACTGGTGTTAGCAATAGCGGCCGCCTCGGCGCTGTCCTCCGGTATGGCGCAGGCGCTGCAGCTGGGGGAGATGACCCTCAAGTCGAAGTTGAACCAGCCGTTGGCGGTGGAGATCGAATTGCTCGATGTCGGTGGCCTCACGGCTTCCGAGATCACGCCGAGCCTGGCCTCATCTCAGGCGTTTGTGGACGCGGGTGTCGATCGCCAGGCGTTCCTCAATGACCTGACGTTTACCCCGGTGGTCAATCCCAATGGCCGCAGCGTGGTGCGTGTCACCTCAAGCAAGCCGCTGCCGGAATCCTACGTACGCTTCCTGCTGCAGGTGCAATGGCCCAATGGCCGTCTGATGCGCGATTACAGCGTATTGCTCGACCCGGCCAAATTCGACCAGCGGGCACCGACGGCCGCCGCACCTGCCTCGCGTGTGGCGGCGCCGGCCAGCACCGCGCCAGCCGTGAGCAAGCCGGCGCAGTACACCACCACCTCCCGCGACACCTTGTGGGAAATTGCCGCGAAGAATCGCAATGGCGGCTCGGTCCAGCAGACGATGCTGGCGATCCAGGCGCTCAACCCGGGCGCGTTTATCGACGGCAATATCAACCTCCTGAAAACCGGCCAGGTCCTGCGCCTGCCAGATACCGTAGAAAGCACCGCGCTGCCGCAACCCCAGGCGATAGCCGAAGTCCGCGCGCAGAATAACGCCTGGCGCCAGGGTCGGCGCGTCGCCACCAACCCTGCGGCGGGTAAGCAGCAACTGGACGCCACCAAGCGCGCCCAAGCTGGCAACGCGCCAGCGACTACCAACGCTAAGGACAACTTGAGCCTGGTTTCGGCCGAGGCGGCCAAGAAGGGCGCCAAAGGCAAGGCTGGCGACAGCGCGGTTCTGAGCGACAAACTGGCAATGACCCAGGAGCAACTGGACACCACTCGTCGCGACAACGAAGAGCTGAAAAGCCGCGCGGCCGACCTGCAAAGCCAGTTGGACAAGCTGCAAAAACTGATTCAACTGAAAAACGATCAGCTTGCCCGTTTACAGGCTGAAAAGGGGGCTCCGGTCGCTCCGGCCACTGCAGCAATGCCCGCTCAGTTGGCGGGTGAGCCGGCTGCTGCCCCTTCAGTGCCCGATGCAGCGACAGCAGCGCCTGTGCCAGCGGCTGAACCGGTCGAAGCTGATGCAGCGCCTGCCACCACCGAGGGCAAATTCAACGACCTGCTGACTAGCCCCGCCTTGCTCGGCTTGCTCGGCGGTGCGGCTATTTTGTTGGTGCTGTCGCTCCTGCTGTTGTGGGCGCGCCATCGAAATGCTCGCCGCGAAGAGGAAAAGCACCTGCGCATGGCGCGGGCCCTGGCTGAAGAGCCGGAGTTCGCCTCCAACATCGACCACGACCTGCCGCCGGACAGTTTCGAAGGCCTCGAAGTGCCGCCGCCAAGCGTCAAGTTGGCCGCCGCTCCAGCAGCGGCCCCAGCCGTTGAGCCGGCAGTTGTTGTGCCGACCGTTGCCTCTGTACTTGCGCCGCTGGCTGTTGCTGTGGCCCCGGAAAACTCCAGCGATTCACTGGCCCAGGCCCAATCCCATATCGACCGCGGCCACCTGAACCAGGCCGCCGATGTGCTGGAGCAGGCAATTAAGCATGAGCCCAAGCGCAGCGACCTGCGTTTGAAGCTGATGGAAGTCTACGGCCTGCAAAGCGACAAGGACGGCTTCGTCACCCAAGAGCGTCAACTGGTAGCCAATGGTGAAAACCACGCCCAGGTCGAGCAGCTCAAAAGCCGCTTCCCGGCCATGGCCGTTTTGGCGGCGGGCGTCAGCGCTGCGGTTGCCGCCGCCGCGCTGGACGCTCAATACGTCAAGGATTTGCTCGAAGACAAGCCGGCTGAGCCTGCGCCAGAGAGCTTCGACACCGATTTCGATTTGAGCCTGGACGATCTGGAAGCGGCATCCCCGGCTGAGGTCAAGGACGATCAGCAGACATTCGAGTCGCTCCTGCAGCAGCAGACTGAAGCCAAGGCCGCTCCGGATGATCTGTCGGACTTCGACCTGGACCTGCAACCTGATGCACCGGCTTCGGCGCAATCCGATGACGACTTCCTCTCGGGCCTGGACGAGCAGATGAAGGACGTGCCTGCTGTCGAACCGCCGACCCTGACCCCTGCGGCGCTGGACGATTTCGATCTGCCGGAAGATTTCGACCTGTCCCTGGCCGACGAGCCGCAAGCAAGCGCCAAGCCTGATGCTTTTGCGTCGGAGCTGGATGACGTCAATGCCGAACTGGACCGCCTGTCCCAGAGCCTGGAACATCCGTCCATCGAGCCGTCCTTTACTGCGGAAGACGCGGCGCTGGGGGATGATGAGCCGGAATTCGACTTCCTCTCCGGCACGGATGAGGTGGCCACCAAGCTTGACCTGGCCCAAGCCTATATCGACATGGGCGATGCGGACGGCGCGCGGGACATCCTCTCCGAAGTGCTGACTGAAGGAGATGAGACCCAGCGCGGCGAGGCTAAGGAAATGCTTGACCGGCTGGCGTGATCGTCGACTGTTAAAGCAGCGGCGCCCTTCGGGGCGCCGTTTTGCTTTTGTGGGCTCCCACACAAACCGGCATAATGACCCCCTCTGCGCAACTCATCAGGCTCTCAGTTCTTGGCAAATATAGATAACGCGGCCGCCGAAATGGCGGCCGCAGGCTTTTACCGCATCGCCCTTGGCGTGGAATACAAAGGCTCGCGCTATCGCGGCTGGCAGCGCCAGGCCTCCGGTGTGCTGACGGTGCAGGAAACCCTGGAAAAGGCCCTGTCCAAAGTCGCCGATTCGCCGGTATCGCTGATGTGCGCCGGGCGCACCGACGCCGGCGTGCACGCCTGCGGCCAGGTAGTGCACTTCGACACCCAGGCTGAACGGTCAATGAAAGCGTGGGTGATGGGCGCCAATATCAATCTGCCCCATGACGTCAGTGTCAGCTGGGCCAAGGTGATGCCGGCGCACTTTCATGCACGCTTCAAGGCGATCGCCCGGCGTTATCGCTACGTGATCTACAACGATCAGATCCGCCCGGCGCACCTCAACGAAGAAATTACCTGGAACCACCGCCCGCTGGATGCCGAACGCATGGCCGAAGCGGCGCAGCACCTGGTGGGCGTGCATGATTTCAGCGCCTTTCGTGCCGGCCAGTGCCAGGCCAAGTCGCCGATCAAGGAGGTCCACCACTTGCGGGTGACCCGTCACGGCAAGATGATTGTGCTGGATATTCGCGCCGGGGCCTTCCTGCACCATATGGTTCGAAACATTGCCGGGGTGCTGATGACTATCGGCACGGGCGAGCGCCCGGTGGAGTGGGCCAAGGAAGTACTGGAAAGCCGCATTCGCCGCACGGGCGGGGTCACGGCACATCCGTTCGGCCTGTACCTGGTGGATGTGGAGTACCGCGACGAGTTCGAATTGCCGGAACGTTTCATCGGGCCACACTTCCTCACAGGTTTCAGCGAACTTGGCGGCTGACGCCCGGAAAAGCTTTTGTTACCATCCGGGACTTTCTGGTTCCAACCCCGAGGTTTTCACGACATGTCAGCCGTTCGCAGCAAGATTTGCGGGATTACCCGCATAGAAGACGCGCTGGCGGCGGTCGAGGCGGGCGCGGATGCCATCGGTTTCGTGTTTTACGCCAAGAGCCCGCGGGCGGTGAGTGTGTTGCAGGCGCGGGCGATCATTGCCGCATTGCCGCCGTTCGTGACCACCGTGGGTCTGTTCGTCAACGCCAGCCGGTGTGAGCTCAACGAAACCCTGGATGCCGTACCGTTGGACATGCTGCAGTTCCATGGCGACGAAACGGCGGAAGAATGTGAAAGCTATCAGCGCCCGTATATCAAGGCGTTGCGCGTCAAGGCCGGGGATGACATCGCGGCGGCGTGTGCCGCCTATGGTGGCGCTCGCGGGATTCTGCTCGACACCTACGTCGAAGGCGTGCCCGGCGGCACCGGCGAAGCGTTTGATTGGTCGCTGATTCCCGAAGGTTTGAGCAAGCCGATCATCCTGGCTGGCGGGCTCAACCCTGCGAATATCGCGGCCGCGATCAAACAGGTTCGGCCGTATGCCGTGGATGTCAGTGGTGGGGTAGAGCAGGGCAAGGGCATCAAGGACCACAGCAAGATTCGCGCATTCATGCGGGCCGTGCGCAACAGCGGTGGTGGGATGTGACGGCTGGCAGTCTGCCGCCGTCCATAACTACCACTGTGTAAAACAGCCCGGCGCCGCCTCAGGGTGGCCCGGAAATGAAGTGGCAACCCTGCGCTGGCAGGTTGTCTGGAAGGCTGAGGGTGCATGCAGGAAATGGCCGGTCGAACGTCTGACCCCGTCCAGTATGTGTCATCGCCACATATGAATTTAGCTCAAGGGCATACGCGGGGCTGTGTTCAAGCCACCGGTACTGGAGAAAGAAAGCATGAGCAACTGGTTAGTAGACAAACTGATCCCTTCGATCATGCGTTCCGAGGTGAAGAAAAGCTCGGTTCCTGAAGGTCTGTGGCACAAGTGCCCATCCTGTGACGCGGTGCTGTATCGCCCCGAGCTTGAAAAGACCCTGGACGTTTGCCCCAAGTGCAACCACCACATGCGTATTGGCGCGCGCGCCCGCATCGACATTTTCCTGGATGCTGACGGCCGCAACGAGCTGGGCGCTGACCTGGAGCCGGTTGACCGTCTCAAGTTCCGTGACAGCAAGAAGTACAAGGACCGCTTGGTCGGTGCGCAGAAGCAGACCGGCGAGAAAGACGCGCTGATTTCCGTCAGCGGCAAATTGCTCGGCATGCCAGTTGTGGCGTCGGCGTTTGAATTCTCCTTCATGGGGGGGTCCATGGGGGCCATCGTCGGTGAGCGCTTTGTCCGCGCGGCCAACTATGCCCTGGAAAACCGTTGCCCGATGATCTGCTTCGCCGCCTCCGGTGGGGCTCGTATGCAAGAAGCCCTGATTTCCCTGATGCAAATGGCCAAGACCTCCGCGGTACTGGCGCGTCTTCGCGAAGAAGGCATCCCGTTCATCTCCGTGCTCACTGACCCGGTCTACGGCGGTGTTTCCGCCAGCCTGGCAATGCTGGGTGATGTGATCGTCGGCGAGCCAAAGGCCCTGATCGGCTTTGCCGGCCCGCGCGTGATCGAGCAGACCGTACGCGAAAAGCTGCCCGAAGGTTTCCAGCGCAGCGAGTTCCTGCTGGAGCACGGTGCTATCGACCTGATTATCCCGCGCAGTGAGCTGCGCCCGCGCCTGGGCAACCTGCTGGCGCAAATGATGGGCCTGCCGACGCCTGTCTACGTCGCGCCTAAAGTCGAGCCGATTGTGGTGCCGCCGGTGCCTGCAAACCTATGACCCAGCGCACCCTGGGCGAATGGCTTGCCTACCTTGAGCAGTTGCATCCTTCCGCCATCGACATGGGCCTGGAGCGTTCGCAACAGGTAGCGGCCCGCCTCGGGTTGGGTCGTCCGGCGCCGCGCGTGATCACGGTAACCGGCACCAACGGCAAAGGCTCTACCTGTGCCTTTGTCGCGGCGCTGCTCCAGGCCCAAGGGCTGAAAGTCGGCGTCTACAATTCCCCGCACCTGCTGCGTTACAACGAGCGGGTGCAACTCAATGGCGTCGAAGCCACTGATACGCAACTCTGCGAAGCCTTCGCCGCACTCGATGCGGGCCGAGGCGAGATTTCCCTGACTTATTTCGAGATGGGCACCCTGGCGGCGTTCTGGCTGTTTGAGCGTGCGCAACTGGATGTGGTGGTGCTGGAAGTCGGTCTGGGCGGGCGTCTGGACACGGTCAACGTGGTGGATGCCGACCTTGCGCTGGTCACCAGCATTGGCGTGGACCACGCCGACTATCTGGGTAACACCCGTGAGTCCGTGGCTTATGAAAAAGCCGGTATCTTCCGCCAGGGCAAGCCTGCGCTGTGTGGTGACCTAAATCCGCCGCACACCTTGCTGGACAGGGTGCGCGAGCTGGGTTGCCCGTTCTTCCTGCGCGGCCGCGAATTCAATCTTGAGATCGTTGAGCAGCACTGGCAATGGCGTGGGCTCGATGCCCGTGGCCAGGCGGTGGAACTGCGTGACCTGCCGCTATTGAACCTGCCATTGGAAAACGCCGCGCTCGCGCTGCAAGCCTATCTGCTGCTGGATCTGCCGTGGAATGCCGAGCAGATTGCTGCCACATTGCTGGCGACTCGCGTGGTAGGGCGTCTGGATCGTCGTGCGTTCGAATGGCAGGGCAAGCGCCTGAACTTGCTGTTGGATGTGGGGCACAACCCCCATGCGGCCGAGTACCTGGCTCAGCGCCTTTCACGCACGCCGTCGGTCGGTCGTCGCCTTGCCGTATTCGGTCTGCTGGCGGACAAGGACCTGGATGGCGTGGTCGCGCCCTTGTTGGGCAGTGTCCAGGCCTGGGCTGTGGCGCCGCTGGATACTTCGCGTAGTCGCCCGGCTGCTGGGCTGGAACTGGCGTTGCAGAACCTTGGTGCACCTGTGGCGTCGTATACAAGCGTCACCGAGGCCCTTGAAGCGCAGTGCGCCGTTGCTACGCCCGACGATGAAATTCTATTGTTCGGGTCATTTTATTGCGTTGCCGAGGCGCTTGAGTGGTTAGCCCGGCGCTCCACGGAGGAAGCTGCACATGGCATTACTGGATAGCGCGTACAAGCAGCGAATGGTCGGAGCCTTGGTTCTGGTAGCGCTGGCGGTGATTTTCCTGCCGATGCTGTTTTCTCGTCAGGACGAAGAGCGCCAGGTCGTGGTTGAGGCTCCGGCCGCGCCACAAGCCCCGGCGGTGCCGCAGGTTCAGGTCGAGCCTGTGGTCGTGCCTGAGCCCCAGGCCTTGCCGGAAGAGGAGCCTGTGCCGACGGATGATGAAGTGGCTGCGCAGCAAGCACCGTCGATGCCGGTGCAGCCAAGCGTGCCAGTGGTCAAGCCGGCACCCGCTGCGCCGGTCGCCGCTGCCAAGCCCGTCGCGCCTGCACCTGCGCCCAAGCCGGTAGCACCGCAGCCCGCCGCACCGGGCAAGCCGGATGTGGGCCAGAGTCGTATCGATCCGAATGGCTTGCCGATCAGTTGGTCGATTCAAGTGGCCAGCCTGGGCAGTCGCGAGGGCGCCGACGCCTTGCAAAAGAAGCTGCGTAGCCAGGGGTATAACGCCTATATCCGTAGCGCCGACGGCAAGAACCGCGTGTTTGTCGGGCCGTTGATCGAGCGTGCCGAAGCGGATCGCCTGCGGGACTTGCTGGATCGCCAGCAGAACCTCAAGGGTTTTGTGACTCGCTTCCAGCCTGAGCGCGGCTGATACCACCAGCACTTGGTAGGGATGCAAGCCAAACGTGGGAGCTGGCTTGCCGGCGATGACGCCGGATCAATCAACAGTGATGTTGAATGTGCCGGCGCCATCGAAGGCAAGTCAGCTCCCGCATTCGTTTTGTGGTTGGCTTGAAATCACGTTGGCTCGCCACAAACTATTGATTTGCAAAGCAGCCGCAATCACAGCTTACCGACAGCCCAGCGCTCTGCTAAAATGCGCCGCCTCATCTGTCCGTAGGCTGCACTGTGCCATTTACCTGGGTTGATTGGGCGATTGTTGCAATTGTCGCCATCTCCGCTTTGATCAGTCTAAGCCGCGGCTTCGTAAAAGAAGCACTGTCGTTGCTGACCTGGATCATCGCAGGAGTCGTAGCCTGGATGTTCGGCGGTTCATTGTCGGTCTACCTGGCTGGATACATCGAGACACCTTCGGCCCGTGTCATCGCGGGCTGCGCCATCATGTTCATCGCCACGCTGCTGGTGGGGGCAATGGTCAATTATCTTATTGGCGAGTTGATACGTGTCACCGGCCTCTCCGGGACCGATCGATTTCTCGGCATGGCCTTTGGCGCTGCGCGTGGTGCGTTGCTGGTGGTCGTGGCAGTCGGGCTGTTGAGCCTGGGGCCGGTACAGCAGGATTCGTGGTGGCAGGAGTCGGTACTCGTGCCAAAATTTCTATTGGTTGCAGATTGGTCCAAGAACCTCATTTTGGGGTGGAGCAGTCAGTGGCTGGCCAGCGGAATCAGCGTACCCGCTGATCTTCCGTTCAAGGAACACCTCTTACCGGCCATAACGCCTCAGTAAGCTGGGTTCAGTCAAGATTCATTAAGTAGGGGTTGCGTCGCATGTGTGGCATCGTCGGTATCGTCGGTAAGTCGAACGTCAATCAGGCGCTGTATGACGCGCTAACCGTCCTCCAGCACCGCGGCCAGGACGCTGCCGGTATTGTGACCAGCCACGACGGCCGGTTATTCCTGCGCAAGGACAATGGCCTGGTGCGTGACGTGTTCCACCAGCGTCACATGCAGCGCCTGGTCGGGCACATGGGCATTGGCCATGTGCGTTACCCGACTGCCGGCAGCTCGACGTCGGCCGAAGCTCAGCCGTTTTACGTCAACTCGCCTTACGGCATCACGCTGGCGCACAACGGTAACCTGACCAACGTTGAACAGCTGGCCAAGGAGATTTACGAATCTGACCTGCGCCACGTCAACACTAACTCTGACTCGGAAGTGCTGCTCAACGTGTTCGCCCACGAGCTGGCCCAGCGCGGCAAGCTGCAGCCGACCGAAGAGGATGTGTTCGCTGCCGTGACTGACGTGCACAACCGTTGCGTCGGTGGTTACGCCGTTGTCGCCATGATCACAGGTTATGGCATCGTTGGCTTCCGCGACCCGCACGGCATCCGCCCGATCGTGTTCGGCCAGCGCCACACCGACGAAGGCGTCGAGTACATGATCGCTTCCGAAAGCGTGTCCCTGGACGTGCTGGGCTTCACCTTGATTCGCGACCTTGCGCCGGGCGAAGCGGTGTACATCACCGAAGACGGCAAGCTGCACACCCGCCAGTGCGCCGTGGCGCCGAAACTCACCCCGTGCATCTTCGAACACGTCTACCTGGCGCGTCCGGATTCGATCATCGACGGCGTTTCGGTGTACAAGGCACGCCTGCGCATGGGCGAGAAGCTGGCTGAGAAGATCCTGCGCGAGCGTCCTGAGCATGACATCGACGTGGTAATCCCGATTCCGGACACTAGCCGTACCGCTGCGCTGGAATTGGCCAACCACCTGGGTGTCAAGTTTCGCGAAGGCTTCGTGAAAAACCGCTACATCGGCCGTACCTTCATCATGCCGGGCCAGGCGGCGCGCAAGAAGTCGGTTCGCCAGAAGCTCAACGCGATCGAGCTGGAGTTCCGCGGCAAGAACGTGATGCTGGTGGATGACTCCATCGTGCGTGGCACCACCTGCAAGCAGATCATCCAGATGGCCCGCGAAGCCGGTGCTAAGAACGTGTACTTCTGTTCTGCCGCGCCTGCCGTGCGTTACCCGAACGTGTACGGTATCGATATGCCGAGCGCCCATGAACTGATCGCCCACAACCGTTCGACCCAGGATGTTGCCGACCTGATCGGCGCGGATTGGCTGATCTACCAGGACCTTCCGGACCTGATCGAAGCGGTCGGCGGTGGCAAGATCAAGATCGACCAGTTCGACTGCGCCGTGTTCGACGGCAAGTACGTGACCGGGGATGTCGACGATGCCTACCTGAACAAGATCGAGCAGGCGCGTAATGACTCGTCGAAGATCAAGACCCAGGCGGTCAGCGCGATCATCGACCTGTACAACAACTGAGTGACAACCGGCCCTGAGGGGCCGGTTTTGTATCTTAAATAAAGAATTGAGTAAGGAGTGGCAGCATGAGTCAGGAATGGGATGCCGGTCGGTTGGACAGCGACCTCGATGGCGTAGCTTTCGATACCCTGGCTGTGCGCGCCGGCCAACACCGCACGCCGGAAGGTGAGCACGGTGATCCGATGTTTTTCACGTCCAGCTACGTGTTCCGCACGGCGGCCGACGCCGCTGCGCGCTTTGCTGGCGAAGTGCCGGGTAACGTCTATTCGCGTTACACCAACCCGACCGTGCGCGCGTTCGAGGAACGTATCGCCGCGCTTGAAGGTGCTGAGCAAGCGGTGGCCACCGCTACCGGCATGGCGGCAATCCTGGCGGTGGTGATGAGCCTGTGCAGCGCCGGCGACCATGTGCTGGTGTCGCGCAGCGTGTTCGGCTCGACCATCAGTCTGTTCGAAAAGTACTTCAAGCGCTTTGGCATTGAAGTGGACTACGTGCCCCTGGCAGACCTGTCCGGCTGGGACGTTGCGATCAAAGCCAACACCAAGTTGCTATTCGTCGAGTCGCCATCCAACCCTTTGGCTGAGCTGGTGGATATCGCCGCGTTGGCCGAAGTCGCTCACGCCAAGGGCGCGATGCTGGTGGTCGACAATTGCTTCTGCACCCCGGCGCTGCAGCAGCCGTTGAAGCTGGGCGCGGACATTGTTGTGCACTCGGCCACCAAGTTCATCGACGGCCAGGGTCGTTGCATGGGCGGTGTGGTCGCCGGTCGCAGTGAGCAGATGAAAGAGGTCGTCGGCTTCCTGCGCACCGCTGGCCCGACCTTGAGCCCGTTCAATGCCTGGATCTTCCTCAAAGGCCTGGAAACCCTCAGCCTGCGCATGAAGGCCCATTGCGCCAACGCCCAGGCCCTGGCCGAGTGGCTGGAGCAACAGGACGGTATCGAGAAAGTGCACTACGCCGGTCTCAAGAGCCACCCGCAACACGCGTTAGCCCAGCGCCAGCAGCGTGGTTTCGGTGCCGTGGTGAGCTTCGAAGTGAAGGGCGGCAAAGGCGGCGCCTGGCGCTTTATCGATGCCACTCGCCTGATCTCCATCACTGCCAACCTGGGTGACAGCAAGACCACCATTACTCACCCGAGCACCACCTCCCACGGGCGCCTGGCGCCACAGGAGCGCGAGGCGGCGGGTATCCGTGACAGCCTGATCCGCGTTGCGGTGGGCCTGGAAGACGTTGCCGACTTGCAGGCTGACCTGGCTCGCGGGCTGGCGGCCTTGTGATCGAGTGGTCCATGGATACGGCGGCAGCCAGTAACGGGCGTGTCGCGCTGGTGACAGGCGCGGCGCGGGGCATTGGCCTCGGGATTGCCGCGTGGCTGATCAGCGAAGGCTGGCAAGTCGTGTTGACCGACCTGGACCGCGAGCGCGGTTCCAGGGTGTCCAAGGTGTTGGGCGAAAACGCCTGGTTTATCACCATGGACGTGGCCGACGAGAAGCAAGTGGCCCAGGGCGTCGCCGAAGTGCTCGGGCAGTTCGGGCGCCTGGACGCGCTGGTGTGCAATGCGGCGGTCGCTGACCCGCGCAACATTACCCTGGAAAGCCTGGATCTGGCTTACTGGAATCGGGTGCTGGCTGTGAATCTCAGTGGGCCGATGTTATTGGCCAAGCACTGTGCGCCGTATCTTCGTGCCCATGGCGGTGCCATCGTCAACCTGGCGTCGACGCGGGCTCGCCAGTCGGAGCCGGACACCGAAGCCTATGCGGCGAGCAAGGGTGGCCTGCTGGCGCTGACTCACGCCTTGGCCATGAGCCTTGGGCCGGAAGTGCGGGTCAATGCGGTCAGCCCTGGCTGGATCGATGCGCGTGATCCCGCAGCCCGTCGCGCCGAGCCGCTGAGTGATACCGATCACGCCCAGCATCCGGCGGGCAGGGTGGGTACGGTCGAGGACGTGGCGGCGATGGTGGCGTGGTTGCTGTCGCGCCAAGCGGGGTTTGTCACCGGGCAAGAGTTTGTGGTGGACGGTGGCATGAGCAAGAAGATGGTCTATGAGCAGTGAGTGGCAGCTGCAAGCTTCAGGCTGTAAGTGAAAGCCGGTTTTCGGTAGCTTTTAACTTGCAGCTTGAAGCTTGCAACTTACAGCTGTTTTTTAAAAAAACTCAATCCTGCTATTGACTTAGGTCCGCTACCTGCGTAAATTTCGCGGCCTCAACGAAGCAAAGGGTGATTAGCTCAGCTGGGAGAGCATCTGCCTTACAAGCAGAGGGTCGGCGGTTCGATCCCGTCATCACCCACCACTTCTTGAGAGTTTTGCTCCAGGGCAAGACGCAACGTTAAAGGTTGCACCGACGCGCAGCGGTAGTTCAGTCGGTTAGAATACCGGCCTGTCACGCCGGGGGTCGCGGGTTCGAGTCCCGTCCGCTGCGCCATATTTTCCAGGCTTGATCTGTCAGGCTTGAGATTGAACAGCCAAGGCTGATCGATCAGATGTTTAAAGACAGTTGAGGGTTTACGTTCAACTGGTCAAGCGATACGCAGCGGTAGTTCAGTCGGTTAGAATACCGGCCTGTCACGCCGGGGGTCGCGGGTTCGAGTCCCGTCCGCTGCGCCATATCTGCTTCAAGGCCCACTGAACGCCTTGAAGCACAAAGAAAGCCTTTGGCTACTTTGATTCGATAGCAAAGACCCTGGTCGAAAGACCGGGGTTTTTTGTGTCTGGGATTTGGCTTATGTGGGAAGCGGGCTTGCTCGCGAAGGCGGTTCGTCAGTCAATATTTCCAGTGACTGAACCACCGCATTCGCGAGCAAGCCCGCTCCCACAGTTGGATAGCGTTAGAAGCCCAACTTGTCGCGCAGCCCGTAATACCAGGCCCCAAGCGCCGCAAACGGCGTGCGCAGCAGTTGCCCACCCGGGAACGGGTAGTGCGGCAGGTCCGCAAACGCATCAAAACGCTCTGCCTGGCCTCTCAGCGCCTCCGCCAGTACCTTGCCCGCCAGGTGCGTGTACGTCACACCATGGCCGCTGCAGCCTTGCGAGTAGTAAATGTTGTCGCCCAGCCGACCGACTTGCGGCAAGCGCGACAAGGTCAGCAGGAAATTGCCGGTCCAGGCGTAGTCAATTTTCACGTCTTTGAGCTGCGGAAAGGCCTTGAGCATCTTCGGGCGGATGATTGCCTCGATGTTTGCCGGGTCGCGTGCGCCATACACCACGCCACCGCCGAAGATCAGGCGCTTGTCGCTGGTGAGGCGGTAGTAGTCGAGCAGATAGTTACAGTCTTCGACGCAGTAATCCTGCGGCAGCAACGTCATCGCCAACTCATCGCCCAGCGGCGCCGTGGTGATTACTTGCGTGCCACACGGCATTGATTTGGCGGCCAGTTCCGGTACCAGGTTGCCCAGGTAGGCATTGCCCGCGACGATGATGAACTTGGCCCTGACCTTACCCTCGGCGGTGTGCACCACTGGGTTGGCGCCGCGCTCGATGCGCACTGCTGCCGATTGCTCGTAGATCGTTCCGCCCAGCGATTCAACCGCTGCTGCTTCGCCCAAGGCCAGGTTGAGCGGGTGGATGTGCCCGCCACTCATGTCCAGCAAACCGCCGGCGTAGTTGTCACAGGCCACCACTTCGCGGATGCGACGTTCGTCCAGTAACTCCAGCTGCGTGTGGCCGTAGCGTTCCCACAGGCGCTTTTGCGACTCCAGGTGGCCCATGTGCTTGCTGTTAAGTGCGGCGAATACCCCGCCGTCCTTCAGGTCGCACTGGATCTGATACTTGGCGACGCGTTCACGAATGATCCTGCCGCCCTCAAACGCCATCTGCCCCAGCAACTGCGCCTGCTGCGGCCCGACGCTGCGCTCGATCACGTCGATATCACGGCTGTAGCTGTTAACGATCTGCCCGCCGTTTCGGCCCGAGGCGCCAAACCCCACCTTGGCGGCTTCCAGTACCGTCACGCGAAAACCGTTCTCCAGCAGAAACAGCGCGCTGGAAAGACCGGTATAGCCGGCGCCAATCACGCACACGTCGGTTTCGACCTCGCCTTGCAGTGCCGGGCGAGGTGGAACGGTATTCGCGGAAGCGGCGTAATACGACTGGGGGTAGGGGGTGTTCGCCATCCTGGAACCTCTGTTTTATATTTTTTACGAGTGCGCTGATCCTACCTGAGTTGAAAATTGCCTGCCAGCCACCCGAAATTCACGCGTGGGCTCCACGCCAATAAAAAATTCGCATATTCATAGGGTTAGCTGCAAAAAAGATGTTGACACCCCTCCGGAATTCCGTAAAATGCCGCCTCACAGCAGGCACGTAGCTCAGTTGGTTAGAGCACCACCTTGACATGGTGGGGGTCGTTGGTTCGAGTCCAATCGCGCCTACCAAACAAAATCCGCTCTGCTGGGCGGTCTAGAAGGGCTCACCGAAAGGTGGGCCCTTTTTTGTTTTTGTGTCGCATTTCGGCGTGCTCTATACACCGAGCTCCCGTCTCGCGCAGCCTTGTTCGTCCCGGGCTTACAGTGCTGGATTCGCTGGGTTAAACCCAAAAGGGCAGTGCAGTGGCCCGCTACTTCAAACGTCCAGGCAGTGACCAGATTGAAGACGTCGATTCGTTTCAGGTTCTGGCGATATAGTTTCTGGGTTTCCCTGATCTCCGCTTGGCCGGACTCTGGCGGCATTTGTTTATCTGGATGGTCGTCATAGGGCTGAGTTTTATCGCAGGCCCGCCTTGGATGGCAATCCTAAGTGCCGGTTTGCCAATCATCTACTGCTTTTTGATGCGTAAAATTGTGGCGGATGAGTCTTTGAAGAAGGGCTGGGTGGAGGTGGCTGATCCAAAGCTCACACTCAAGGTGGTTTCGCCAGCCTCTGAGTCACCTGCAGCGTAGGTGTTTCAATGCAGGCCCAGCTAATCGCTGGGCTTTTTGCATGTTGAACCCCGCAAGTGTCCCGCCACTATAAACAGGGTTTTTGAGGTCAGTCGCGCCGCTGGAAACCGAAGCGACAGCCTCAGCCGTTCCCTCCAAGAAATGCCTGCAGCACCACCAGTTCAACCACCGCGACCAACAGTAAAAACATTACGAATCCGAATGAGAACACGCGTTTTCGCCGTGGCGGGGTGCGGTCGCTTGCGATATCTAGATATCTGAGCACCAGGTCGATCAGCTTTCAGGTCAGCTCGAAAAATTCGCTCACAAGGACGGCTTACTTCGCCTTGGCACTCTTGATATCGCTGATCATCTGCTTGGCAATCGCCTGCACCTGCTTCTGCGTCATGGCCGAGGCAATGCCTTCCCAGGCGGACGATGAGGTGTCGTAGGTGCGCGAACCAATCGGTGCGCCGGATTTCAGGTCGGAGTAGTCGGCGCGGGAGAAGACCCAGGCGTTACCGACCAACACCCCGGCGACATACCGCGAGCCCGGCTCGATGTAGCGGAACTTGCTCACGTTGATGCTGATGGCGACACCTTCCTCATCACTCGGCGCTACAGCAGGGCTTTCCGTGACATTGAAACCGGCCTGGCGGGCTTCTACCTGGAGCGCGTTGTTCCAGTCGCGCTTGAGTAGGTTCCAGTCCGGATTTTGCTCGACCGGGCCTTCGCCCTTGATGCTCACCACGAGGTTGTGTTTGGCGGAATCCGAGAGGGTCAGCGCGGCGCTACCACCGCTTTTTACCTTGGCGGCGCAGCCACCCAGCATGGATAAAGCAACGGCGCAGGAGAGGGCGATCAGGATTTTTTGGGCTTTCATTGAATGTCCATATCCACAGCAGTATTGAGTGAAGCGTGCGCGGGTTGCCAGCACACGGCTGATAAACGGGCGGCGCTAAGATGCGCGAATCCTTCCCGGTCTGTCCACACCTTGCTACGTACGCGCGACTCAATCACCCACAAAATTTATTGGTTTGCAGCAACAATTTTTCTTGTTGGACACCTCCCGCCCCAGCCAGCAAAGTTGCCGCCACTGACGCTCGACCTTCCGGGTCAACAATAAAAACCGAGCCGACTGCACGCCACTTCTTGCTGTGAACCCTTTGTTCACATCCTGCTGTAATGGCGCCGCAGCGCGCACTAAAGGACCTCTCCGCCATGCAAACTGTTGTGAACTTATGGCCGTTGATCGGCGTACTTGTGATCGTGGTTGGCTTTGTCTTGCGCATCAACCCTCTGCTGGTGGTCACCGCCGCCGCTATCGCCACCGGTTTTGCCGCCCATTTCCCACTGGAAAAAATCCTTGCCACCATGGGCGATGGTTTCCTTCAGACCCGAGCTCTGCAGTTGATTCTGTTGTTGCCCCTGGCGGTCATCGGCCTATTGGAGCGCCATGGGCTGCGCCTGCATGCGCAGAACTGGATTGCACGGTTCGAGCGCGCCACGGTCGGGCGCTTGTTGATCATTTACCTGTTTGTGCGCGAATCCACGGCCGCCATGGGCTTGACCAGTCTGGGCGGGCACCCGCAGATGGTGCGCCCGTTACTGGCGCCAATGGCCGAGGGTGCGGCGGAAAAACGCTACGGCAAGCTGCCAGACAAATTGCGTCACAAGGTGTTGGCCATGTGCGCCGCGACAGACAACGTCGGGCTTTTTTTTGGTGAAGACATCTTTGTCGCCTTTGGCGCCATCGCATTGATGCACACCTTCCTGCTCGGCTCAGGGATTGATGTGGAACCTCTGCACATCGCGGTGTGGGGCATTCCTACGGCGATCTGCGCGTTTATTATCCATGCGATCCGTCTGCATCGGTTTGACCGAAGGCTCACCCGTGAGATGACGTCTGCCGCCACCCCCGTGGAGGCCGCGCAATGATCATTTCCATTCAATACCTCTACTGGCTGGCCGGGGTGCTGCTGTTGATCACGGCGGGCATGATCGTGATGGACAGAACCCATCCCAAGCGCTGGTCCAGTGCGTTGTTCTGGCTGTTGTTCGCCATTCCGTTCCTGATCGGTGAACGCTTGCCGTCGGTGGTTATCGGTGTCGGCATCGTGGTCATGGCGTTGATCGCCGGCATGGGCTGCGTCGGACGTGGCAAGCATGCTGAGTTGCATGAAAAGGCTTCGCGTGCCAGTGCCGGTCGGCTGGGTCACAAACTGTTTATCCCTGCGTTGGCCATCCCCCTGACCACGGTGATCGGCTCGGTGTTGCTCAAACATACCGAAATCGGCGGCACACCGCTGTTGGACCCGAAAAACACCACCTTCGTCTCCCTCGGCATCGGCTGCCTGATCGCCCTCGGCCTTGCCTGCTGGCTGACCCGCGATACGCCGGTACAAGCCTTGCGCGAATCCCGCCGCCTCACAGAAGCCCTGGGCTGGGCCATGGTGCTGCCGCAAATGCTGGCGATGCTCGGCTTGCTGTTCAACGAAGCTGGGGTCGGCACGGCTGTAGCGCATGTCACTACCACCTATATCAACCTGGATTTCAAGTTGGTGGCGGTGATGGTCTACGTGTTGGGCATGGCCTTGTTTACAGTGATCATGGGGAACGGCTTCGCGGCTTTCCCGGTGATGACTGGCGGCGTCGGCGTGCCGGTACTGGTGGGAATCTACGGCGGTAACCCGGCGGTGATGGCAGCGATCGGCATGTTCTCCGGCTACTGCGGGACCTTGATGACGCCCATGGCCGCCAACTTCAATATTGTGCCGGCTGCGTTACTGGAGCTGCCGGACAAGAACGCGGTGATCAAGGCCCAATTGCCGACCGCGCTGATGATGCTGGTGGTCAATATCGTACTGCTTTACCTGTTGATGTGAGGTCGATATGCAAACTGTACTGCTGACGGGCTTCGAGCCCTTTGATCAAGACCCGGTGAATCCTTCCTGGGAAGCTGTGCGCCAACTGGATGGCGTGCTGCTGGGAAGCGATGTTCAGATCGTCGCGCGTCGGCTGCCGTGCGCCTTTGCGACCGCTGGCGAGTGCCTGACCCAGTTGATCGATGAGCTGCACCCGGCGATGGTGATCGCCACCGGCCTGGGGCCGGGGCGTAGCACTATCTCGATGGAGCGGGTGGCGATCAACATCAACGATGCACGCATCCCCGATAATCTGGGCGAGCAGCCTATCGATACGGCAGTCGTGGCTGGAGGCCCGGCAGCCTACTTCACGACGCTGCCGATCAAGGCGATGGTCAAGGCTGTGGGCAAAGCCGGAATTGCGGCATCGGTATCGCAAACAGCAGGCACCTTTGTGTGCAATCAGGTGTTCTATCGGCTGCAACACCAGTTGGCGGGATCCGGCGTGCGCAGTGGCTTTATCCATGTGCCTGATGTTTACGGGGCATGCCAGCCGCCGATGGTGCTGTCGACCCTGGTCGAGGGGTTGCGCATCGCGGTGTCTGCGGCATGGCAAACTTCGATGGATATCGTCGAAGTGGGCGGTCAGGTCAGTTGAGGGCTGGGCGTGAGCGCCAACCTTCAACTACAGTTCAGGGACACCCATTCCACGGTAATCGCCATGATCAAGTCTCTGAAATGCGTGTCTGTCGTGCTTTCGCTTTTCTTGTTTGCTGGCAGTGGTATGGCCTTGGCCGATCCTGGTAATGGCAAGGGGCAGGGGAACAATAAAGGCAATAGCTCGGTCGGGCAGGGGCATGACAAACCCAAAGGCAAAGGCGCATCGGGTAGTCACGGCCCCAGCGTCGATCGAGGCAGGGTACTGAATGTATTGGGTGGCTACCGCAACTACTGGAACCCGGAGCCAGCCTTGCCCCCTGGTATCCAGAAGAACCTCGCGCGCGGTAAGCCATTACCGCCGGGCATCGCCAAAAAACTGGATGGTCGTTTATTGGGCCAGTTGCCCCGTTATGATGGGTATGAATGGCAGCAAGCAGGTACCGATCTGATATTGGTGACCATTGCGTCGGGCATCATTTACGAAGTACTCAATGGCGCCTTTGACTGAAGGGGCAAACGTTACGCCACGCGTCCTGGGAAAAACAGCTCAAAGCAGGTCACGCCATCGTGGCTGCTCACGCTGTACCGCCCGCTATGCAACTGCATGATGGTCGCCACAATCGACAAGCCCAACCCATTGGATTGGGCGGAGCGTTCTCGTGATTCATCCACCCGGTAAAACCGTTCGAACAGTCGCGGCAGATGCTCGGCCGCTATGGTTTCGCCTTGGTTGCTGACCTTCAGGTAAATGCCCTCGGCATCAGGAACCGCCTGAATCAACAACTCAGTCCCCGGCGCACCATATTTGATGGCATTGGCGCACAGGTTCGCCAGCGCCCTGCGCAGTAACATCGGCTCCGCCCAGATCACTCCTTCACCTCTGGCCTGAATGCTGATGTCCACATCGCCCGCCAAGCCTTCAAAGTACTCGGCAATGCGTTCAACCTCATCCGTGGCACTGAGCTCCTGGCGTTGACGCAGGGCGCTGGCCGGGTCGGTGCGGGCCAGGAACAGCATGTTGTCGAGCATCCGTGCCAGGCGTTCAAGCTCTTCGACATTGGACGCCAGCAGTTGCTGATAGCTTTCGATGCTGCGGCTCTGTTGCAGGGCGACTTGGGTTTCGCCCAGCAGGTTATTGATTGGCGTGCGCAGTTCGTGGGCCATGTCGGTGGAGACCTGGCCCAGTTGCACAAAGCCCTTGGCCAGCCGTTCAAGCATGGTGTTGAACGAATCAATCATCGGCAGCAGTTCTTTCGGTGCGCCATGGCTATCGAGGCGTTCGGCGAGGTTGCCGACGCCAATGCCCTGGGCGTGTCGGGCCAGGCGGCGCAACGGTAAGAGCCCGCGATGAACAAGCAGGTAACCGACCACTGCCAGGAGGATTGCGGCAATACTCGCCAAGATATAAACGCTCAAGCGATAGCTGGCGAGCACCGCGGTGCGCTCGGTCATCAGGCGTCCGCTGGTGACTTGCAGGCTGCCCAGGTCGCCGGAGTCGATGGAGGCGGCGACGGTGGAGAAGGGCACGCCATTCACGCCAGGCAGATGGTGCACGTCGGCGAGTCCCAGCGCGTGATCCTTCGCGACGGGTGGCACGGACGGCAAATCGATATTACCCGGGTTCACCAGCAGCAGCGGTTTTTGTCCCGGCGCGGCAATGCTCAGTACCGACTCGTGGTTACCCAGCATGTTCTGGAACAGTTCCGGCTTGGTCTTGATCAGGTCGAGCGTGTTGCTGTCGTTGAGCAAGTTGCGCAGTTGATCGACACGGGAAATCAATGCGGCATCGTCGCGCATGATCAGCTCCCGTTCGAGCTCGCGGTACAGCGCCACGCCCAGGGTAGCCAGCAGGGCGAAGGCGAGCAGCGCGAAGATCAACGCCAGGCGCAGGGTCAAGGAGTAATGACTGCGCCTGCTCATGGCTGGGTATCGAAGCGGTAGCCGATGCCCCGCACACTGTGAATCAGCTTGAGCTGGAACGGGTCGTCGATTTTCAAGCGCAGGCGTCGCACGGCCACGTCTACTACGTTGGTGTCGCTGTCGAAGTTCATGTCCCACACACGCGAGGCGATCAGCGAACGGGACAGCACCTGGTCCTGATGGGTCGCGAACAGGTGCATCAGGGCGAACTCTTTGTTGGTCAGGGTGATGCGTGTGCCCGCGCGGGTGACGCGGCGCTTTAGCACGTCGATGTGCAGGTCGGCGATCTGTAGCTGCTCCTCTTCCCGGCTCGGGCCGCGGCGCGTCAGGGTACGCAAACGCGCCACCAATTCAGCGAAGGAAAACGGCTTGATCAGGTAATCATCGGCGCCCAATTCCAGGCCCTTGATGCGGTCGGCAATGTCGTCGCGGGCTGTAAGGAAAAGCACTGGCGTGTCGGCTTCCTTGCGCAGACGGCGCAGCACTTCCCAACCGTCCATTTTCGGCATCATCACATCCAGCACGATGACGTCGAACGGCGTTTCCAGGGCTTGGTGCAAGCCATCCACGCCGTCACGGGCGAGGCTGACGGAATAACCCAACTCCTGAAGGCCGTTGAGCAGGTAGTTGCCGGCTTTGGGTTCGTCTTCGACTACAAGAATGTTCATGGGAAGTGCCTTGTCTCTATGCGTGGCGCAAGTGTAGCCCGATCAATTGTCACTAGGGCAACCGGTGGCCAGGACCTGGTAGTCCAACACGTGTTCACGGCCCTGGCTGTCCAGGTAGTTGAGTTGCGCCGGGACAATGCCGCATCGGCCGTAGGTGTCGGTGCTCGACAGTACTTTGGCCACATCCAGGTGCACGAAGAAGCCGGTTTTGTCGTGGATCACGGGTTCGGCAGCAAACACAGAACCGGTTGCGAGCAGAGCGGCAAAGCCGAGGATAAACAGTTTCATGACGGTATCTCTCTAAAAGGGTTGGCTGTCACGTCGTGGCAGTGAGTACACGGTAACCAGCCGTCCCGAACAGCCCACCAACAGGATGATGACAAGTTTGTAATGCGGGGCTCAGGGTTGACGCCGGCGTAGGAATGGCCGACCAGCACGGTAGGGCCGTCTTGTTGGTCCAGTACGCGGTTGGTGGCGGCGACGTCTTCGGCCGCCGAGGTCAGCGGGTTCTGCACGGCGGTAACGTGCAAGCCGGTGGCCTGGAGGCGGGTGATGACCTCGGACCAGCTCGAACCGTCAGCCCATGAGCCATGTACCAGCACCACGTTATTGGCTTTGATCGGTGCGACTGTGCCTGCCATGGCGGTGCCAGTGCCCAGCATCAGCAGGCTGGCGGCGATCAGGCAGAGTTTGCTTGCAGGTTTCATGGTGGGACCCTTTTCATCAGGAGGAAGTGGCGTCATCCGGCGTGGGTGACTGACGACTTCGCTGTATGAAGTGAGGGTGCTGCCAAGACTTGCGGCTGCCTTACAAACCTGTAATGCATCCGACGTCGGTTGCGTTTACAAGTGCCGAGGTGATCCGTAGATTGCATCGGGCCGATATTTGTTAAAGCCGATGAGGAAACCAAGCAGTGTCCATCCAAGGTTCAGCTGTATTCAACCGCCGTTACCGTGCCTTTCTATTTGATATGGATGGGACGTTGCTCAATTCCATTGCCGCTGCCGAACGGGTGTGGAGCATCTGGGCTGAACGCCATGGCCTGGATGTGGCAGCGTTTTTGAAGACCATTCACGGTGCCCGTGCGATCGATACCATCACAGGCCAGGCATTGCCAGGCGTCGATCCTGAGGTGGAGGCACAATGGATTACCGAGGCTGAAATCAATGATGTGGACGGTGTTGTTGCGATCCCCGGCGCGGTCACGTTTTTGAATAGCCTGCCGGGTGATCAGTGGGCGCTGGTCACTTCCGCACCCAGGGAACTGGCGTTGCGCCGGCTGCAAGCGGCAGGTATTGCGCCGCCGGCGGTGCTGGTGACCGCTGAAGATGTTGCCGTCGGCAAGCCGAACCCCGCGTGTTACGTGCTGGGCGCGCAACGCCTGGGTGTGCCGGTGCAGGATTGTCTGGTGTTTGAAGACGCGGCGGTAGGCATCCGGGCGGCAGAGGCAGCAGGGGCGGATGTGATGGTCGTGACGTCGACACATCACACGCCTATGGTCACCGAGCATCCTTCGATTGACGGGTATGAACCGTTGAAGGTGCAGTGCGACGCAGACGGCTTGTTGTATGTGCAGAGCGGTGCTGCCTGACACAAAAAAGGCCGAGCCCGTTAACGGCCTCGGCCTTGTTCGGCAATGGCTGGATCGGGCGGCTGCATCCGATCATTCCTCATGCCTTGGCGTGACAGCACCATCTCCCGGAGAACTTCATTGGCCAGCCGCGCGATTGCTTCGGCGCCCTGATAATGGGCGCGTACGATCCCGGTAATTGCAAAGTGGTCGGTTTCCGGGCCGCTGAGCACTGCCGAAAGCGTTCCGTCCGCATGCAATGTGCAAGTCACTTGATAGCTGGGCAGGCGGGCTGCCAGTGCGGACTCGATTTTCGATTTACTCAGGGTATCCATCTTGCTTCAGCCCCTTTTACTGATCATGCACGCCCAAGCATAGGTCGAGTTGGAGCGCTGTAAACACCGGCGATCTGATAGCGACGAATGCGGTATCAGCGTGTCATTTGTCGGCACAACCGACGTTGCACGGCCCGCTGGATGGGTTTGAGGCAAAACAGGAACAGGTAGCCGCCGAGCAGCAGCGCCAGGTCCAGCCACGAGTGGGGGGCGGTGGAGCCAGTGCCTTCGATTGCGTACCTCAAGCCATAGGTCAGCCCGACGAAGATCAACCCTATCAATAGGGCGATCAACCAAGACCTGTAGGCAAATTGTGGGGTGGTCGTAGGCCTCATTGACGTGCTCCTGAATGCACACGAATGGCTAGAGTCAGTCAGGAGATTCGGCCTTGAATGAAAGAGCAAGTTCCAAGCGTGAAGACAGTTTCATCTTGTCCACGAAGATGAACACATTGGCGACGTCACTCACGCAATAAAGACAAAAGCAGTTCCAAGGAGTTTTCGCCAGCCGTTACAGTGAACGAAAGGGCTGGCTACTGAAGGCACTTCAAGGCGTTTGGTTTTTGTCCGGAGCAGTCAGGCCGGCCTGGATGCGCTGGTAGATCTCCTCGCGATGCACGGCAACATCCTTGGGGGCGTTGATGCCGATTCGTACTTGCTGGCCGCTGACGCCCAGAATGGTGATCGTGATGTCATCACCGATGTTTATGCTTTCACCAACTTTGCGGGTGAGTATAAGCATGGACTTCTCCTTGATTACTTTTAAGGACACATGTTTCAGACAGGGCAGGTGTCGGATGTGTGTAGCGTACTGCTTAGCGCTTCCCTGTGACTGCCTCTTTTTAGGACGCATAGAGGCGACATTAATTCCCATGGCGGCATCATACAGGTCTGCGATACATCATTCGCATTGTTTAATCCAACGTTTATGACGGCCAGAATAGACAGCGAATGATAAAGTCGCCTCTTTATCTTTAAAGGAGCAGGGCAGTGCGTAAAGTAGCGATGGCAATTGCGGTGTTGGCACTGGCCGGTTGCGGTGAAGGCAAAAGCGTCGATGCGCCAAAGGCCAAGCCTGTCGTGACCGAAAGCCAGCCCCAGACCGGCGCGATTGCCGCCCAGGAATGGGACGTGCGGGTTGGCCCGCCGGACCACAAGTTGCAGGCGATTACCGACCTCACGGCCTGGTTGCTGGAACATGGTTTCAATTTTTACATCGTGAAGGTAGACGGCAAGGACGACGTACTGCTGGGGCCGTTTGCAACCAAGGCCGAAGCCGAAGCCAAGCAGACGCTGCTCAACGAGAAAATGGCCCGAGCCAAGAAAACCGATACTGTTTCAGAAATCATTGAACACAAGGCTACGCAGTAACGACTTGGACGGGCGGGGTTTCCGCCCTTTTTCAACCGCAGGCTTTAAGGTTCACCGGGCCGACAAACTCATTGCCGCGTCCCATCACGCACGCCACGGTCTGGTTGCGCTGACGTTCCCAGGACTGCACCGGGTAGGTCTTGTTCCAGGCTTCGTATAACTGGCGATCCTGTTTCGACAGGCGCAAGCCGTATCGCTTGCTCATGTAGAAATACGTGCGAGCGATCATTCCCCGAATGGAAGGGCGTGGCATTACCTTCTTCGCCTTGAAGTCCACCTGGGTCAGGCATGAGCCGTACTGCCCGCTTTGCACCGGCAGCCAGCCAAAACTGAAGTTATTACGGTCACCATTGACCTCGCCTATGCTCGGCACCAGGTTGTGCAGGTCGGCTTCGGCGCGTTTGAACACGTCATCATGGCGCGTACAGTTCTTGCGCCCGCCGTTCTGCCAGCACTGGCGCTGATGCCCGATCTGCCAGGCCGGAACGATGTGCTCCCACTCGATGCGCGCGGCACGGTTGGCGTTTTTGCGTGGGATGTAGCCACAGGCTTTCAGGTCCACGCGGTTGCCGGTGTATTTGCACCCGCAATAAAACTCGGTGGATTGTGGGGCGTACAGTTTCCACGCGACTTTCTTGGCTTCGCTGAAGGTTCGGGGCGCTTGGGCGTGGGCGGTAACGGCGAAAAACAGGCAACACACAGCGATAAAACGGACACTCATTGAATCAATCTTCCTTCGGCACAACCCAGAAAATCTGCACACCGCCATCGTCCCGATAGGCGAGGGTGACGTTGTCGTTCTCCGCGATTTCCTCCAGCAAGCGCGCCCACTCATCCTCCGGCTCTTCCGGCAAACGGAAAATCAAAGCCGCCTTGGCTTTCTGGGCGTTGGTCGAATTGATGATCTTTTGCACACGAATGGCCAGGCGTTCGTAGGCACCAGGTGGGGTTGGCGCTGCGGGAGAGGACTTTGCCACGGAGTATTCCTTAGTTTGCTGTACGCACATACAGTATTTAACTGTAGGCGATTTCGCAACTGCTTAAACTTCAAGAAGTCCGTCTGACAGCAATTCAGGTAATTTGGTGTAGGGCGCAGGTGTTTTTATCGAAGGGTTTGCGAGGAGGCAGGGGCGGGCAAGCCGCTCCTGCCGAGGTATCACCGGGAATCAATACTCCCAGAACATCCGTTGCAGCTCTTTGCTGTCCTGAGTCTTGGTCAGGGCGACCATCGCCAGGATGCGCGCTTTCTGCGGGTTCAGGTCGAGCGCCGCGACCCAGTCGTACTTGTCGTCAGGCTGTTCGGCATTACGCAAAACCATGCCGCCGGCATTGACGTGGGAGGAACGAATGATCTGCACGCCTTGCTTGCGCAGCTCCACCAGTGCAGGTACGACTTTGGACGATACCGAGCCGTTGCCGGTACCGGCGTGGATGATGGCTTTGGCGCCCGCTTGAGCCAGGGCCTTGTAGGCGGTGTCGCTCACGTTGCCATAGCCATAGGCGATCTCGACATCGGGCAGGCTCTTGATGTTTTTGATATCAAACTCCGAGTCCATGGTGTGACGCTTGGCTGGCAAGCGGAACCAGTAGGATTTGCCTTCAACCACCATGCCCAGTGGGCCCCATGGGCTCTTGAACGCTTCGGTCTTGATATTGATCATCTTGCTGACGTCGCGACCCGACTGGATCTCGTCGTTCATGGTAACCAGCACGCCTTTACCGCGTGCCTCTTTGCTGCTGGCCACGGCCACGGCGTTGTACAGGTTGAGCATGCCGTCTGCCGACATCGCGGTGCCTGGACGCATGGAGCCGACCACCACGATGGGCTTGTCGGTCTTTTCTACCAGGTTCAGGAAGTAGGCGGTTTCTTCCAGAGTGTCGGTACCGTGAGTGATCACGATGCCGTCCACGTCCTTGCTGTCAGCCAGTTCGGCGACGCGACGACCCAGTTGCAGCAGGTTTTCATTGTTGATGCTTTCGGACGCAATTTGCATCACTTGCTCGCCGCGTACGTTGGCGATCTGGCTAAGCTCAGGAACACCGGCGATCAATTGCTCAATGCCGACCTTGGCGGCCTGGTAGGTGGCGCTGTTGGCGGCGGAGGCGCCAGCACCGGCAATAGTGCCGCCGGTGGCGAGGATCACCACGTTGGACAGTTTGGTCTTGGTTTCAACGTCCTTTGCCTGGGCGGCAACGGGGAACAGCAGCAGGAGGGCCAACGCGCCCGGAACAAAAGTCTTCAGTGCAGATTTCATTATTTTTCTCTCTGGTTTTTGATGAGTGCTGTAGCAGGTTCATCTAGAACACCCGGGCGGTTCTGAATGCCACGAGGTGGTTGAGTAGAGCAGGATCTGTACCAGGCCGATTGTGCGCGCGGACGTAAAATAACTTATTGATTTGTAAGAATTTATATTCTTTTCGTGGCCTGTTAGACCGAGTGGGCGTCCGGCTTTCCGAACATCGGGCTGTATTGCGTTCGGTTGTCCGAAAAAAGTTGGCGGTCGGTCCTTCGAGTTTGTAGGCGTGGCGCGGCACGGCCTGTCGTTTTAGAGAGCGGCCGGGGAGGGCGGTGTTTAATCACATCCTTTGTCAGGCGCGAGCGAGGTGCTGTATGGCTTGAATGAAAGGCTGCTTTCAACCGTTGACAAATCTCGACAAGGTTCTCATAGTTTGAATAACGCAAACGTTTGCGAGATGTTTCACGTAACACGCCTGAAGTGTCGTGACAGCTCGTATCAGCCACCCGGGTGGGAAGGCTGCCGAAGCACTCTTCGGTGCAAGCGTTGCTCACAATAATCATAAGATCGGAGTGAACCCATGAAGCTGCCATTCGCTGGACGTCTTCTTGCTGTCGCTGTGCTTGCTGCCGCATCCGCCGCTTTGCCTCTTTCCTCTGCATTTGCTGATGACGCCGCCGCCAAACCCAAGGTCGGCCTGGTCATGAAATCCCTCGCCAATGAATTCTTCGTCACCATGCAAGACGGTGCCAAGGCTTATCAGAAAGATCACGCCGCCGATTTCGACATGATCACCAACGGGATCAAGAACGAAACCGATACCAGCGCGCAGATCGATATCGTGAAGCAGATGATCCTGTCCAAGGTCAATGCCATCGTTATCGCGCCAGCTGACTCCAAGGCGCTGGTGAAAGTGCTGGAGGATGCCTCTAAAGCCGGGATCAAGATCGTCAACATCGACAACCGCCTGGATCCGGCTGTGCTGAAAAGCAAAAACCTCGATATCCCTTTCGTAGGCCCGGATAACCGCAAAGGCGCCAAGCTGGTGGGCGATTACCTGGCCAAGCAACTGGCCTCGGGTGACAAGGTCGGCATTATCGAAGGCGTCCCGACCACAACCAACGCCCAGCAGCGCACAGCTGGCTTCAAGGATGCGATGGACGCTGCCGGCCTGAAGATCGTCTCTACGCAATCCGGTAACTGGGAAATTGACGAAGGCCGCAAAGTGGCTTCCGCCATGCTGAGCGAGTATCCGGACCTCAAGGCCCTGTTGGCCGGTAACGACAACATGGCCCTGGGCGCCGTGTCCGCTGTGCGTGCGGCAGGCAAGGCCGGCAAGGTGCTGGTCGTAGGCTACGACAACATTGAGGCTATCAAGCCGATGCTGCAGGACGGCCGTGTGCTGGCGACCGCCGACCAGGCTGCTGCCCAGCAAGCCGTGTTCGGTATCCAGAACGCGCTCAAGCTGGTCAAGGGTGAGAAAGTCGATTCCAAAGACGGCGTGATCGAAACCCCGGTCGAACTCGTCCTCAAGAAGTAATCCTGGCAGCACCCAACAGCGTCCGCTCGTCCTGAGCGGGCGCCTGGAGATTTTCCTATGTCATCTTCCGCCCCGAACGCTGTCCTCTCGGTCAGCGGTATCGGCAAGACCTATGCCCAACCGGTTCTGTCCGACATCACCCTGACGCTCAATCGTGGTGAAGTGCTGGCGCTGACTGGTGAGAACGGCGCAGGCAAAAGTACCTTGTCGAAGATCATCGGCGGGTTGGTCACACCCACCACCGGGCACATGCAGTTTAATGGCCAGGACTACCGTCCAGCCAGCCGCACCCAGGCCGAAGAGCTGGGCGTGCGCATGGTTATGCAGGAACTCAACCTGCTGCCCACGTTGACCGTGGCCGAAAACCTGTTTCTGGATAACCTGCCCAGCCACTGTGGCTGGATCAGCCGCAAGCAACTGCGCAAGGCTGCGATTGAGGCCATGGCCCAGGTCGGCCTGGACGCCATCGACCCGGATACCTTGGTCGGCACCCTGGGCATTGGCCATCAGCAAATGGTCGAGATCGCCCGCAACCTGATCGGCGATTGCCACGTATTGATCCTCGACGAGCCCACGGCGATGCTTACCGCCCGTGAAGTCGAGATGCTGTTTGAACAAATCACTCGTCTGCAGGCCCGGGGCGTGGCGATCATTTACATTTCACACCGGCTGGAAGAGCTGGCCCGTGTTGCTCAGCGCATTGCAGTGTTGCGCGACGGCAAGTTGGTGTGTGTCGAGCCGATGGCCAATTACAACAGCGAACAACTGGTCACCTTGATGGTCGGTCGTGAACTGGGCGAACACATTGACCTGGGCCCACGCACCATTGGTGGCCCGGCCCTGACGGTAAAAGGCTTGACCCGCTCGGACAAAGTCCGCGACGTGTCCTTTGAAGTGCGCGCAGGTGAGATTTACGGCATTTCCGGCCTGATCGGCGCCGGTCGTACTGAATTGTTACGCCTGATCTTCGGCGCCGACCTTGCCGACAGCGGCACTGTTGCACTCGGTTCGCCGGCTCAAGTGGTGAGCATCCGCTCGCCGGTAGACGCGGTGGGCCATGGCATTGCTTTGATCACCGAGGACCGCAAGGGCGAAGGCCTGCTGCTGACTCAGTCCATCAGCGCCAACATTGCCCTGGGCAACATGCCGGAAATTTCCGGCGGCGGTTTAGTCAACAGCCGCAACGAAACCGCACTGGCCATGCGCCAGATCGATGCCATGCGCATTCGCAGTTCCAGCCCGGCGCAGTTGGTGTCCGAGCTGTCTGGCGGTAACCAACAGAAAGTGGTGATTGGCCGCTGGCTGGAGCGCGATTGCTCGGTGATGCTGTTCGATGAGCCGACTCGCGGTATCGACGTCGGTGCCAAATTCGACATCTATGCCTTGCTCGGCGAATTGACCCGCCAGGGCAAAGCGCTGGTGGTGGTGTCCAGCGATCTGCGTGAACTCATGCTGATCTGTGATCGTATCGGTGTGTTGTCCGCTGGGCGCCTGATCGACACCTTCGAGCGCGACAGCTGGACTCAGGACGAATTGCTCGCCGCCGCCTTTGCCGGCTATCAAAAACATGATGCGCTGCTCAACGGCGCAGTGCTTAGGGATACCCCATGAAAACCACCACTTCACCCGGTAAAGCCGGCGGCAACTTCTATGGCCTGGGCACTTACCTGGGCCTGGCGGGCGCTTTGCTGGCGATGATTGCGCTGTTTTCGGTGCTCAGCGACCACTTCCTGTCCTACGCCACCTTCAGCACCCTGGCCAACCAGATTCCGGACCTGATGGTTCTGGCGGTGGGCATGACCTTCATCCTGATCATCGGCGGCATCGACCTGTCAGTGGGCTCGGTGCTGGCACTGGCGGCCTCGGCCGTCAGCGTGGCCATTCTCAGTTGGGGCTGGAGTGTATTGCCGGCCGCAGTGCTGGGTATGGGCTGCGCCGCATTGGCCGGCACCATCACCGGCTCGATCACCGTGGCCTGGCGCATTCCTTCATTTATCGTGTCCCTCGGCGTGCTGGAAATGGCCCGTGGTGTGGCGTACCAGATGACCGGATCGCGCACGGCTTACATCGGTGATTCGTTTGCCTGGCTGTCCAACCCGATTGTCCTTGGTATCTCACCGTCGTTCATCATTGCCTTGCTGGTGATCATCGCCGCGCAACTCGTACTGACGCGTACTGTGTTTGGTCGCTATCTGATCGGTATCGGCACCAACGAAGAAGCCGTGCGCCTGGCTGGGATCAATCCCAAGCCTTACAAGATCCTGGTGTTCAGCCTCATGGGCCTGCTGGCCGGTGTGGCGGCGTTGTTCCAGATCTCGCGCCTTGAAGCGGCGGACCCGAACGCGGGTTCCGGCCTGGAGCTGCAAGTGATCGCTGCGGTGGTCATCGGTGGTACCAGCCTGATGGGCGGGCGTGGTTCGGTGATCAGTACTTTTTTTGGTGTGTTGATTATTTCGGTATTGGCCGCTGGCCTTGCGCAGATCGGTGCCACGGAACCCACTAAGCGCATCATCACCGGTGCCGTGATCGTGATTGCCGTGGTTCTGGATACCTACCGCAGCCAGCGCGCCAGTCGGCGAGGCTGAACCATGGCAACGATCAAGGATGTGGCCGCGCTTGCAGGTATTTCCTACACCACGGTGTCCCATGTGGTGAATAAGACTCGCCCTGTCAGCGAGCCGGTACGCATCAAGGTCGAGGCGGCGATCAAGCAACTCGACTATGTGCCCAGCGCTGTCGCGCGCTCACTCAAAGCCAAGACCACGGCCACCATCGGTTTGCTGGTGCCCAATAGCCTTAACCCATATTTTGCGGAGCTGGCCCGGGGCATCGAGGATTACTGCGAGCGTAATGGCTATTGCGTGATCCTCTGCAACTCCGACGACAACGCTGAAAAGCAGCGCAGCTATCTGCGCGTATTGCTGGAGAAGCGTATCGATGGCTTGATCGTGACCTCGGTGGGTGGCGACGACAGTGGCCTTGCCGCAGGCTTGAGTGCGGTGCGTACGCCCATGGTGATCGTCGACCGCGCGCTGGATGGCATTGACGTGGACCTCGTGCGTATCGATCACGAGGAGGGCGCCTACCTGGCGACCCGGCACCTGCTCGACCTGGGCCACCGCGATATCGCCTGCATTGGCGGCCCGGCCCATACCCGCGTCGCGCAGATGCGTCTGGCGGGTTATCACCGCGCGTTGAGTGAGGCGGGCGTGGCGGTGGGGGCCAATCGCACCCAGGAAAGTGATTTCACCAGCACTGGCGGTTATGCCGCCGCCGTGCAATTACTGGCGCAAAATCCGCCCAGCGCCATTTTTGCCAGCAACGACATGATCGGTTTCGGCGTGTTGCGCGCAGCGGCGGAGCGTAATATCCGCGTGCCGGGTGAGCTGTCGGTGATCGGTTTCGATGACATTCAAATGGGCCGCTACGTCTATCCGGCGCTGACCACGGTCGGGCAATCGATCGTGCAACTGGGCGAAACAGCGGCCGAGCTTTTACTGCGAAGAATTGCAACCCCCCAACTGCCGATCGATCAACGCATCGTGACGCCGAGCATCGTATTGCGTGAGTCGACGGCGCCCGTCGCCGGTACGTTCGCGCAATACCGCTGAACCGAATTGATGAGTACTGATGTATGCCAGCAAAAGTAGTGGTAGTGGGCAGTTTGAACATGGACCTGGTCACCCGCGCCAGCCGGTTGCCGCGTGCCGGTGAAACCCTCATCGGCCAAACGTTTTCCACGGTGCCTGGCGGAAAGGGCGCGAACCAGGCTGTAGCGTCGGCGCGACTGGGCGCCGATGTTTCGATGATAGGTTGTGTCGGTACCGATGCCTATGGCGCCCAGTTGCGTGACGCGCTGTTGGTGGAAGGCATCGACTGCCAGGCCGTCAGCAGCGTGGACGGCTCCAGTGGCGTGGCATTGATCGTAGTGGATGACAGCAGCCAGAACGCGATTGTGATTGTCGCGGGCAGTAACGGCGAACTCACGCCGGCCTCGTTGCAGGCGTTCGACGCGGTGCTGCAGGCGGCCGACGTGATCGTTTGCCAGCTGGAAGTGCCGATGGACACTGTGGGCTACACCCTCAAGCGCGGGCGTGAATTGGGCAAGACGGTGATCCTCAACCCGGCCCCGGCCAGCGGTCCATTGCCGGCTGAGTGGTACGCCTCGATTGACTACCTGATCCCCAATGAAAGCGAAGCGACCGCTCTGAGCGGTGTGATGGTCGACTCCATTGAGAGCGCCAAGGCGGCGGCGACCCAGCTGATTCAGGCGGGCGCCGGTAAGGTCATCATCACGCTGGGCTCTCAGGGCGCGCTGTTTGCCGACGGCCAGGGCTTTGAGCATCTGCTGGCGCCGAAGGTTAAGGCTGTGGATACCACGGCGGCAGGCGATACCTTTGTCGGTGGTTTTGCCTCGGCGTTGGCCGATGGCAAAAGCGAGGCCGAGGCGATTCGTTTTGGTCAGGTCGCGGCGGCGTTGTCGGTCACCCGAGCCGGTGCGCAACCCTCTATTCCAACGCTGCACGACGTACAAGGTTTTGTGCCCTCATGAAAAAGACACCTCTGCTGAATATCGCACTGTCGCGTGTGATCGCCTCCCTGGGGCATGGCGACATCCTGGTGATTGGCGATGCCGGCCTGCCGGTGCCGCCGGGCGTCGAGTTGATTGACCTGGCGTTGACCCAGGGCATCCCGGACTTCATCAGCACTTTGCGTATCGTGCTCAGCGAAATGCAGGTGGAAAGCCATGTGCTGGCCGAAGAAATCCTGCTCAAGCAGCCGCCGGCGCTGGCCGACCTCAATACGCTCACAGAGCAGGCAGCCCTCGGTGAGCGGCGCCTGGCCAGCCATGAAGAATTCAAGCTGCTCAGCCGCAAGGCGCGCGCCGTAGTGCGCACCGGCGAATGCCAGCCTTACTGCAATATCGCGCTGGTGTCCGGCGTAACCTTCTAGAGTTCCCAACGACAAGGAGTGTTTTATGCAACGTGGTCTCCCAACCCTGAAAAACCTGTTCCGGAGTGTCCTGCTTTTGTCCGCACTCACAGCAGCGAGCGCCCACGCGGCGGAAAAAATCGACCTGATCATCGACACCGACCCAGGCGCCGATGATGTGGTGGCATTGCTCTTCGCCATGGCTTCGCCGGAGGAACTGAACATTCGTGCGCTGACCACCGTCGCCGGTAACGTGCGCCTGGACAAGACCTCCCGCAACGCACGCCTGGCCCGCGAGTGGGCAGGGCGCGAGGAAATCCCGGTCTACGCCGGTGCGCCAGCGCCGCTGCTGCGCACGCCGATCTACGCTGAGAATATTCATGGCAAGGAAGGTATTTCCGGCGTCACTGTGCATGAACCTAAAAAAGGCCTGGCTGACGGCAATGCCGTTGATTACCTGATCAAGACCCTGAGCACTGCCAAGCCTCACAGCATTACTATCGCCATGCTCGGCCCGCAGACCAACCTGGCGCTGGCACTGACCCAGGCGCCGGAAATCACCCAAGGCATCAAGGAAGTGGTGGTGATGGGTGGCGCGCACTTCAATGGCGGCAATATCACCCCGGTGGCGGAGTTCAACCTGTTCGCTGACCCGATCGCGGCCGAGATTGTGCTCAAAAGTGGCGTCAAGCTGACCTACCTGCCGCTGGACGTGACTCACAAGGTACTGACCAGCGAGGCGCGCCTGAAAAAGATTGCCGACATCAATAACAACGCGAGCAAGGTTGTCGGCGACATTCTCAACGAGTACGTCAAGGGCGACATGGAGCATTACGGCATTCCGGGAGGCCCGGTGCATGACGCTACCGTCATTGCTTACCTGCTCAAGCCTTCGCTGTTCAGCGGTCGTCAGGCCAATGTGGTGGTGGACAGCCGAGAAGGCCCGACCTTCGGCCAGACCATTGTCGATTGGTACGACGGCCTGAAACACGAAAAGAACGTGTTCTGGGTTGAGAGCGGTGATGCGCAGGGCTTTTTCGATTTGTTGACCGAGCGTCTCGCGCGCCTGAAGTAATGTGTTGACTGGTCGGCGTTCGTCGGCCGGTTCTTATTCGAGCTCGGGGTTGTGTGCCCCCATGTGGTCGGCCGGGTATTTCTCGAATACCTGGCCGATGAACGCCTGCGCCGCCCGTGTGCCCAATTCCTTGACCAGCAGGTCGATACCGATGATGGCCAATTCCTCCGGGCTTCCGGGGCTGTAGGAGCTCTGTCCCTGGGGCCACTTGGCTTTGATGTCGGCTTGGAGCGTTACGGTGGTCATGACTATCTCGCGGGGCTAAAAGTGCTGTGTAGTGCGCTGGAGCGCGGTTCTTACCGGGGCAGTTAACCATTTTACGTTGCGTTTGGCACTGATACTTAGGCATGAGGTGGCTCGGAATGACGTCGGCGCTGTGCGACACTGTCGGCCTGTTTAATTGCCGGGGAACACCACGTGCAGATCGACCTGAACAACCCCGAGAACCTGACCCTGGCGAATGTGCGCCAACTGCTGGCCAGTGCCAGCGACGACGAACATACCCAGTTACGGGTGACCAAAGCCGGAATCGCCTTTATCTCTTCAGGCCACGCTGTAGGCGGTGTGGACATCGACGGGCTGCTGTTTCGCCTGGAGACCTGGGCCAAAGGCTCCGGATACGTAGGCAATGTGGCCGCCAGCGACGAGGTCTGGGTGACGCAGATTTTCAACGCGTTAAAACAGAACTGGCCACACCCAGAATTCGCCTACATCGACATCTACTGATTTCATTCATATCTGGTCACGATTGACCGGGCGAATGCCTGTCGAGAGTCAGGCAGACTTGCCCTGCGGCGATTTACGTCTTGAAACCAATCCGCCCAATCGCTGTCGCACGATCTCTGTCCATTTTTTATCATAGGAGGCTTCATGCCTTGGAAGCTCGCATCATTCGGTACTTTGTTGGCAGCACTCGCGTTGGCGGGTTGCAGCACCCCGGGTGCCTCTGAGCCAGCCAAAGACGCCGCCGCGGCCGGTGCCGGTTACAGCCGCTGTGAGTCGAAGGCCGCCGAATTCACCATAGGCCAGAAAGCTTCGCCCCAGTTGCTGGACCAGGCGCGTACGCGAGCCGGTGCGCAGAACGCACGAATCCTCAAGCCGAACGACATGATTACCCTCGAATACCGCTCCGACCGCTTGAACCTGAGCACCGACGACAACCTGGTGATCACGCGGGTCAATTGCGGCTAAGCCTCTGCTGGCTTTTGCAGCGCCCATAAAAAACCCCGTCACATGGACGGGGTTTTTTTAGCTCAGCGGAGAATTACTCGCCGCGAACTTGTGCCGCTTGCATACCCTTTTGGCCTTTCTCGGCCACGAAGGAAACGGTTTGGCCTTCTTTCAGGCTTTTGAAACCGTCGCTTTCGATAGCTTTGAAGTGTACGAACAGGTCGTCACCGCCACCTTGAGGAGTGATGAAGCCGAAGCCTTTTTCATCGTTGAACCATTTAACGGTGCCGGTTTGGCGATTAGACATGGTGTATCTCCAAGAAACATATATTTGTCAGTAGTGCTGTGCTGCTCAGGCCAACTGGGCACACAGGGCTATCATAGTCGAAATGTTCGGCTTGGGAGCCCCCCCAAGGCATTGTTTGCTAATCAATCGCGTTGCGTTTGATTCTTTGGTCGGCTGAAAGCCCCGATTTACGGGGCTTTAGCTCGAAATATCAGCTCGTAAAAAAAGCCGTAAAAGCTGCGTAATTTGTGAGAAACGGCAGTTTTCGGGCCATTTTTCCGGCGAAACAGGCATGTGAGCCGCCAAGAATCTTACTTTTTCTTCACGACTTTGCAGGACGAAATAGCCGCGACTGCCTTGTTTTTAAGCTCCGGGCTGGCGTTCTGGTTGGTCATGAGTTCCTTGATCTCCGCAGTGCTCAATTCGGCGTTGATCTTGTCTGCGCCACATTCGCAATGGGCTTTGGCAGTTTTGGCATCCACATTCTGGCTCGCAGCTGCGCTGCAATCGCTGACGAAGCTGTCGCGAGCACCGGCTGGCCAGTTCGACGGGGCAGCTGCCTGTGCGCCGAGAGAAAGGAGGGTCAGGGAAGCGGCGAGAGCGAGGGTAGAGGTGAAACGCATCATGAGGATGCTCCTTTGGGTCGAGGACGAACGGCGATTCTCAGTGGGTTTGAGGCGTTGCGTACAGCTCAAGTTCACTTTTGCAGCTATAAAGGCCGGAATTTGTGTTTACGCAAGATGGCGGCGGCGCGATGACCGTTCATCTGTGCTAGCATCCGCAGCCTGGCTATTTCCAGGCGCGCCATTTGCCGCCTTGCCACGTTCTTTTTAGCTCACTCCAGTCACTCTGGTCTGATTATCGGTTGGCCGAAAGGCTCCTGCCGCTGTGAGGCAGGCGTTCATCACTGAACGGCCTGGTGTTGGATCTTGTACTGGCTCATCCCAACCCACGTGACCTTTGGTAGGGGTCACCACTAGGAGAGGAGGCGCCATGCCAACTATTACTCTTCCCGATGGCAGTCAACGTTCTTTCGATCATTCGGTTTCCGTAGCTGAGGTCGCCGCATCCATTGGTGCTGGCCTGGCCAAGGCCACTGTGGCTGGCAAAGTCGACGGCAAGCTGGTCGACGCCAGCGACCTGATCACCTCCGATGCCAGTCTGCAAATCATCACGCCCAAGGATCAAGAGGGGCTTGAGATCATTCGCCACTCTTGCGCTCACCTGATTGGCCATGCGGTCAAGCAGCTGTACCCCACCGCGAAAATGGTGATTGGCCCGGTCATTGACGAAGGTTTCTATTACGATATCGCCTACGAGCGTCCTTTTACGCCGGACGACCTGGCAGCCATCGAGCAGCGCATGCACGCGCTGATCGAAAAAGATTACGACGTGATCAAGAAAGTCACGCCGCGCGCCGACGTGATCGACGTGTTCACCGCCCGTGGCGAAGACTACAAATTGCGCCTGGTGGAAGACATGCCGGACGAGCAGGCCATGGGCCTGTACTACCACGAAGAATATGTCGACATGTGCCGCGGCCCGCACGTGCCGAACACGCGCTTCCTCAAGTCGTTCAAGCTGACCAAATTGTCCGGCGCCTACTGGCGCGGCGACGCCAAGAACGAGCAGTTGCAACGGATCTACGGCACCGCCTGGGCTGACAAGAAGCAGCTGGCTGCCTACATCCAGCGCATCGAAGAAGCCGAGAAACGTGACCACCGCAAGATCGGCAAGCGCCTGAACCTGTTCCACCTCCAGGAAGAAGCGCCGGGCATGGTGTTCTGGCACCCGAACGGCTGGACCCTGTACCAGGTGCTCGAACAGTACATGCGCAAGGTGCAGCGCGAGAACGGCTACCTGGAGATCAAGACGCCTCAGGTTGTTGACCGTAGCCTGTGGGAGAAATCCGGGCACTGGGCCAACTACGCCGACAATATGTTCACCACGCAGTCGGAAAACCGCGACTACGCTATCAAGCCGATGAACTGCCCTTGCCACGTGCAGGTGTTCAACCAGGGCCTGAAGAGCTACCGCGAGTTGCCAATGCGCCTGGCCGAGTTCGGTGCTTGCCACCGTAACGAGCCGTCGGGTGCGCTGCACGGCATCATGCGCGTGCGCGGCTTCACTCAGGACGATGCCCACATCTTCTGCACCGAAGAGCAGATGCAGGCTGAATCCGCTGCGTTCATCAAGCTGACCATGGACGTTTATCGAGATTTCGGCTTTACCGAAGTCGAAATGAAGCTGTCCACTCGTCCGGAAAAACGCGTTGGCTCCGACGAGCTGTGGGATCGCGCCGAAGCGGCACTGGCCGCAGCGCTCGACAGCGCGGGCCTTGCGTACGATCTGCAGCCGGGTGAAGGCGCGTTCTACGGTCCGAAGATCGAGTTCTCGCTGAAAGATTGCCTTGGCCGCGTCTGGCAGTGTGGTACCCTGCAGCTCGATTTTAACCTGCCGATCCGTCTGGGAGCCGAATATGTCTCCGAAGACAACAGCCGTAAACACCCGGTTATGCTGCACCGGGCGATCCTCGGCTCGTTCGAGCGTTTCGTCGGGATCCTGATCGAGCACTACGAGGGTGCATTCCCCGCGTGGTTGGCTCCGACCCAGGCAGTGATCATGAATATCACTGATAAACAGGCAGATTTTGCCGCTGAAGTTGAAAAAACTCTCAACGAAAGCGGATTTCGTGCCAAGTCCGACTTGAGAAATGAAAAGATCGGCTTTAAAATCCGCGAGCATACTTTGCTCAAGGTTCCCTATCTTTTGGTTATTGGAGATCGGGAAGTCGAGATGCAGACTGTCGCTGTGCGTACTCGTGAAGGTGCTGACCTGGGCTCGATGCCCGTCGCCCAGCTCGCTGAGTTCCTCGCGCAAGCGGTTTCCCGGCGTGGTCGCCCAGATTCGGAGTAATTATTATTAAGCGTGAAATGAGACAAGATAAACGAGCTGCACCGAAAGCCCCGATCAACGAGAATATCTCGGCACGTGAGGTTCGGTTAATTGGGGCTGAAGGTGAGCAGCTTGGGATTGTGTCAATTGAAGACGCGCTTCTTAAGGCTGAAGAAGCCAAGCTCGATTTGGTGGAGATTTCCGCCGATGCTGTACCGCCTGTCTGCAAGCTGATGGACTACGGCAAATCGATCTTCGAGAAGAAGAAGCAGGTTGCCGCAGCCAAGAAAAACCAGAAGCAGATCCAGGTTAAAGAAATCAAGTTTCGTCCAGGGACGGAGGAAGGGGATTACCAGGTAAAACTGCGCAACCTGGTACGTTTCCTGAGTGATGGGGACAGGGCCAAGGTATCCTTGCGATTCCGCGGCCGTGAGATGGCCCACCAGGAGCTGGGGATGGAACTCCTCAAGCGGGTTGAAGCTGACCTGCTCGAGTACGGTTCGGTCGAACAGCATCCTAAGATGGAAGGACGCCAACTGATCATGGTCATCGCCCCGAAAAAGAAGAAGTAATCAACAGGGCACGGCAGGCCTTCTGATTATGTTTATCAACTGAATGCGGAGTATCCGAACATGCCAAAGATGAAGACTAAAAGTGGTGCTGCTAAGCGGTTTCTGAAAACTGCTAACGGTATCAAGCACAAGCACGCTTTCAAGAGCCACATCCTGACCAAAATGTCGACCAAGCGTAAGCGTCAACTGCGCGGTAGCAGCTTGCTGCATCCGTCTGACGTGGCAAAAGTCGAGCGCATGCTGCGCCTTCGTTAATTTTTGGATCAAGATAGAGGAAGTAACTCATGGCTCGTGTAAAGCGTGGCGTCATTGCCCGTAAACGTCACAAAAAAATTCTGAAACTCGCTAAAGGCTACTACGGCGCGCGGTCACGCGTATTCCGTGTTGCCAAGCAAGCGGTAATCAAGGCAGGCCAATACGCCTACCGTGACCGTCGTCAGAAAAAACGTCAGTTCCGCGCTCTGTGGATCGCTCGTATCAACGCTGGTGCACGTGTTAACGGTCTGTCCTACAGCCGTTTCATCGCTGGCCTGAAAAAAGCGTCCATCGAAATCGACCGTAAGGTTCTGGCTGAACTGGCCGTGAACGAAAAAGCGGTGTTTGCTGCGATTGTCGAGAAAGCTAAAGCCACCTTGGCTTAAGTACCCCCGACAGTCACCCTGGGTTGCTCCTGCAGCCCTAGGTGGTAAACGTCATAAATAGGGGAAGAGCCTTCAAGCTCTTCCCCTATTTTGTATCTGGAGTCTGTACATGGAAAACCTGGACGCGCTCGTCGCTCAAGCTCTTGAGGCTGTGCAAAGCGCTGAAGATATCAATGCCCTGGAGCAAATCCGGGTTCACTACCTTGGCAAAAAGGGTGAATTGACTCAGGTGATGAAGACCCTGGGGAATTTGCCGGCTGAAGAGCGCCCGCAAGTCGGCGCGCTCATCAACGTCGCCAAGGAGCGTGTCACAGAGGTTCTCAATGCGCGCAAGGCGTCGCTCGAGGAGGCCGATCTTGCGGCCAAACTCGCGGCCGAGTCCATTGATGTCACCCTGCCAGGCCGCGGCCAGGCCTCGGGCGGTCTGCATCCGATCACCCGGACTCTGGAGCGTATCGAGCAGTTCTTCACCCATATCGGCTACGGCATTGCCGAAGGCCCTGAGGTCGAAGACGACTATCACAACTTCGAGGCGCTCAACATCCCAGGCCATCACCCGGCCCGGTCGATGCACGACACCTTCTACTTCAACGCGAACATGCTGTTGCGCACCCATACCTCGCCGGTACAGGTCCGCACCATGGAAGCGAACAAGCCGCCGATCCGCATTGTCTGCCCAGGCCGTGTGTACCGTAGCGACTCGGATATCACCCATTCGCCGATGTTCCACCAGGTCGAAGGCCTGCTTGTTGATCGCGACATCAACTTCGCCGACCTCAAAGGCACCATCGAAGAATTCCTTCGCGTGTTCTTCGAGAAGGAACTGGCGGTGCGTTTCCGTCCATCGTTCTTCCCGTTCACCGAGCCGTCCGCTGAAGTCGACATGGAATGCGTGATGTGCAGCGGTAAAGGCTGCCGCGTCTGCAAGCAGACTGGCTGGCTGGAAGTGATGGGCTGCGGCATGGTTCACCCCAATGTGCTGCGCATGTCCGGCATCGATCCGGAAGAGTTCTCGGGCTTTGCCTTCGGTATGGGCGTTGAGCGTCTGGCCATGCTGCGTTACGGCGTGAACGACTTGCGTCTGTTCTTCGACAACGACTTGCGGTTCCTCGCGCAATTTCGCTAGTCGTAACGAATCTTTAGGAGAGCAGGATGAAATTCAGTGAACAATGGCTGCGCGGCTGGGTAAGCCCGCAGGTAGATCGCGATGAGCTGGTTGCTCGTCTGTCGATGGCCGGTCTTGAGGTCGATAGCGTTACGCCGGCCGCCGGTGTTTTCAGCGGTGTGGTAGTGGGCGAGGTGCTGAGCACCGAGCAGCACCCTGATGCCGATAAATTGCGTGTGTGCCAGGTCAGCAATGGCGCGCAAACCTTCCAGGTCGTGTGCGGAGCGCCAAACGTGCGCGCGGGCCTGAAGATCCCGTTTGCCATGATCGGTGCTGAGCTGCCGGGCGACTTCAAGATCAAGAAGGCCAAGCTGCGTGGCGTTGAGTCCAACGGCATGCTGTGCTCCCAGGCAGAACTGCAAGTAGGTGAGGGCAATGATGGTCTGATGGAATTGCCGGCCGACGCACCAGTGGGCCAGGACATCCGTGTTTACCTGGAATTGGAAGACGCCAGCATTGAGGTCGACCTGACCCCGAACCGTGGCGACTGCCTGTCCCTCGCCGGCCTGGCCCGTGAAGTGGGCGCGTTGTACAACGCCCCGGTCACCCGCCCAGTGGTTGCAGCCGTGGCTGCCGTTCATGAAGAGGTGCGCCCGATCGAAGTGCTGGCGCCAAACGCCTGCCCACGTTACCTGGGGCGTGTGATCCGCAACGTCGACCTGTCCAAGCCAACCCCGCTGTGGATGGTTGAGCGTCTGCGTCGGGCCGACGTACGCAGCATCGACGCTGCCGTCGACATCACCAACTATGTGATGCTTGAGCTGGGCCAGCCGCTGCACGCCTTCGATCTCGCCGAAATCAACGGCGGCATCCGTGTTCGCATGGCTGAAGAAGGCGAGAAGCTGGTTCTGCTCGACGGTCAGGAAGTCAGCCTGCGTGCCGACACCCTAGTGATTGCCGACCACTCCCGCGCCCTGGCGATCGCCGGCGTGATGGGGGGCGAGCACAGCGGTGTGTCCGAGACCACCCGTGACGTATTTCTTGAAAGTGCGTTCTTCGACCAGATCGTTATCGCTGGCAAGGCTCGTTCCTACGGCCTGCACACCGATGCCTCGCACCGCTACGAGCGTGGTGTGGACTGGAAACTCGCCCGTGAAGCCATGGAGCGCGCCACTGGCCTGCTGCTGGAAATCACCGGTGGCGAAGCCGGCCCGATCACCGAAACCGTCAACGAGCAGTACTTGCCGTCCGTTGCCCCGATCACCCTGCGCGCCAAGAGCGTTGAGCAAATGCTCGGCCTGGTAATCGTGCCGGCTGAAATCGAGCAGTTGCTGTCGGCCCTCGGCCTGGGTATTTCCTCGAGCGGGGAAGGGCAGTGGACCGTTGAGGTGCCAAGCCACCGCTTCGACATCAGCCTGGAAGTCGACCTGATCGAAGAACTGGCCCGCCTGTACGGCTACAACCGTCTGCCGGTTCGTTACCCGCAAGCCCGCCTGGCACCGCAGCCCAAGGCTGAGGCGCGTGCGCACCTGCCTGAGCTGCGTCGCCTGCTGGTTGCCCGTGGCTACCAGGAAGCGGTGACCTACAGCTTCATCGATCCAAAGCAGTTTGAACTGTTCAACCCGGGCGTCGAGCCACTGTTGCTGGCTAACCCGATTTCGAACGACATGGCTGCCATGCGCTCGTCATTGTGGCCAGGCCTTGTGAAAGCCCTTTCCCATAACCTGAACCGTCAGCAAGACCGCGTGCGCATGTTCGAAAGCGGCCTACGTTTTGTCGGTCAGTTGGACGGCCTGAAGCAAGAGCCGATGCTGGCTGGCGTGGTCTGCGGCAGCCGTCTGCCGGAAGGTTGGGCGCAGGGCCGCGACGCCGTGGACTTCTTCGACGTCAAGGCTGACGTGGAAGCAGTGCTGGGCTTTGCGGGTGCGCTGGATGCCTTCACTTTCCTGCCTGGCAGCCACCCAGCGCTGCACCCGGGCCAGACGGCACGCATCGAGCGTGAAGGGCGCCTGGTAGGTTTCGTTGGTGCCATTCACCCTGAACTGTCGAAAACCCTCGGCTTGGACCGTCCGGTCTTTGTGTTTGAGCTGGTTCTGGCTGAAGTTGCTTCGGGCAAAATGCCTAAATTCTGCGAGTTGTCGCGCTTCCCTGAAGTGCGCCGCGACCTGGCGCTGATCGCCGACCGTGAAGTGGCCGCCACTGCCGTTCTGGATGTGATCCGTGAAAATGCAGGGGAATGGCTCACAGACCTCAGGCTATTTGACGTCTATCAGGGTAAAGGCATTGATCCGCATAGAAAAAGCCTTGCAGTTGGCTTGACCTGGCAGCATCCATCGCGCACTCTTAATGACGATGAGGTGAATACCACGACACAAAATATCCTCACCTCGCTCGAACAAAGGTTGAACGCCACGTTAAGGAAGTGACGTATGGGGGCTTTGACGAAAGCTGAGATGGCGGAACGTCTGTACGAAGAGTTGGGTCTGAACAAGCGCGAGGCCAAGGAATTGGTCGAGCTGTTTTTTGAAGAAATCAGACACGCTCTGGAAGACAACGAACAGGTCAAATTGTCCGGTTTCGGCAATTTTGACCTGCGGGACAAACGCCAGCGGCCTGGCCGCAATCCAAAAACGGGAGAAGAAATCCCGATCACGGCTCGCCGTGTGGTCACCTTTCGTCCAGGGCAGAAGTTGAAGGCCCGAGTTGAGGCTTATGCTGGAACCAAGTCATAACGACGAGCTACCCGTCATCCCAGGCAAACGCTACTTCACCATTGGTGAAGTCAGCGAGCTCTGTGCGGTAAAACCGCACGTTTTGCGCTATTGGGAGCAGGAGTTTCCTCAACTCAACCCCGTCAAGCGCACAGGTAACCGTCGGTATTATCAGCGCCAGGATGTGCTGATGATCCGACAGATCCGCGCGTTGCTGTACGATCAGGGGTTCACCATCAGCGGCGCTCGCCAGCGTATGTCCGGTGATGAAGCCAAAGACGACACTACGCAATACAAGCAAATGATCCGCCAGATGATCTCCGAACTCGAAGATGTACTGGTGGTTTTGAAGAAGTAATTCCGGCTTTTAAAATACTTCCACATTTCAAAAGCTTGCGGTATATTCCGGTTCGCTTCGTTAGGAAGCAAACCCAGTAACACGCCTAGTCGGGGCGTAGCGCAGTCCGGTAGCGCACTAGCATGGGGTGCTAGGGGTCGAGTGTTCGAATCACTCCGTCCCGACCATTATTCCTGAGTAAAATCAGACACTTAAGCCGATCGGATGGATCGGCTTTTTTGTGCCAGCGCAAAACTACCCGGTGATTTCGCTTATATTCAGGTCCGGAATTGCTTCGGAACAGATGATTTCCTCGTGGTCCCGCTGGTAGTTTTTGGTCATACCCTCGCTTGCATGGCCTGCGATCTTCTGCCCATCCTTTCCGGCTTTCTTGTGCAGGTGCAGCGACAGCGCACGTACTTCGTGAAAGCCTGGCATCTCTTCTTTCTTCCACCCCGCGTAGTAGTTCGCAGCCCTCCGTACCTCCTTGAATGCTCGCGTCAAATACCTCTCTTCAACCCTCGTCCAGTGGTCCTTTGTCTGCGCCTGCTTCTGTTTTAGCCGATCCGGCTTACGGTGCACCAGGTACGGCGAAACTACATCATCGCGGCACCGGCTGATTACCGCCTGCAACTCGGGCGTGACCCTGCACCGAATCCAGGCCGCGTCTGTTGCCTTGGCAGTTTTCTTCTGCACCACGTAGAGAAACCCATCCCGAACCCCATCGAAACGCATGTCCAGGATGTCGGTTCGCCTCTGGGCGGTGATCAGCGCCAGGTCGATTGCGTTCTGTAGCCAGGTCGGTGCTTTTTCGCGGATAGCCTTCAGCCCATCGACGGTGTCGCGCTTGCGCAGTTTCTTCTCGATCCGGTTTATCGTGCTTGCTGCAGCGTGGTTGAAAATGTCCGCCAGGAGTGCACGGCACTGGTTCGCTGTGCGGGGCGTGATTGCGTCTAACATTTCAGCAACCATGCGAATTGATATTTGGTCGACCGCCTTTCCTTCGAACTGACGGCGGAAGCGTCTGAAGTGCACCGCGTATAGGCCGAGAGTGCCCTTGGCCAGCTCGCGCGGCGGCAGGACATCTCAATACCGTTGACGGTGCGCTTCAGTACATCAATCTGGCGATTCTCTGCTTCGATCAGCTTTTGCTTCTGGGCCAGCTCTTTGGCTTCCGCCTTTTCAATCTTGCCGTAGGCCTTTCCCAGTTGATCCTGGTACTTCGCCTGCTCCTCGATGGTGACGAAGCCGCCCTTGCGGGCGCGCCCCAGCAAGCCTTCGGCCTGAACCAGCGATTCCATGCTCGAGATATTGCCCGTCATCGCCTTGTCGAGTTGACTGATGACGGAGATTTCCGCTACTGCTGCGAAATTGCATCTCACTTGACCACCTAATTGCATTGCCACTGACCAGTCGTTTGCATTCGCGCTGACCACCCAATTGCATTGCCGCTGACCGGCCATTTGCATTCGACTTGACCATCCGTTTGAAGCCTTCCCGCCGACAGAACTCATCCTCTAAGTCAGGTTCGTTACGTCTCTCAAGGCGCCGCCTGTGCAACTGAGAAATGAGCTCGACATATCTCTCACTGTCTTTACCAATCTCTGGCGGAACATTCCGAATGGTCTTTGGGATGCCTCCTACAGCAATTCCTTTTCCGCTTTGTTAGCGTGCTCGCCAACTTACATTTGTCAGGCTAGTAATGGCGCGAATTGTTGCGCGCTTTTGGGTTGCCCTGCCTGCGCACGAAAGCCTGCCCTGTCGGGAAAAAAGGAACAATGGATACTCAACGTTTCCCCACGCCTGATGACTTCTGACCTCAAGCATGATCTTCAAGCCCTCGTCCTCAGCGAAACACTCCGAGAAATCCAGAGCAAGGATGTAGGTCCATGGCACCCAATCCATCCGCATATTTCACCCTCTCAAATCCAATTGCATCCAGGCACTGAGCATCGCGGCTCAAATGGCTGGAGCAACCCCTGGGCGATAGCGATGAGCAAGGTATTACTCTGCGCCTCACTGACCCCGTCGCCACGGAGGTATGAACATGCTCAATGAACTGCGCACCTTCTTCGACCACAGCCGTCACAAACTCACCGTTCACGACGTTGGTGCACGGCTTGACGTCCTTGCCTTTAAGGGCACTGAGGGCCTGAGCCAACCGTTCAACTACCGTGTGGAATTCACCTGCACCGACGGCGACATTGGCGCTGAAAAAATGCTCGGCAAGCGCGCCAGTTTCAGCTTGTTCGGGGCGCTGCAACCGCTGCCCATACCCGGACTGAGCGTGCCCCCGATCAAGCCGTTGCGTGTGTTGAATGGCGTTATTACCGGCTTCAAGCGCCTGTCCGGCTCCGTTGACGAAGCCCGCTACGAAATCACCCTTGAGCCGCACTTTGCCCTGCTCGGTCGTGGCCAGCAGTTCCGTATCTATCAACACCAGTCGGTGCCGGAGATCGTCGAGGGCATCCTGCGCAGTCGCCACGGGTTTGAAGGCCAGGACTTTCTCTTCAACCTAGTGCGTGAATACCCCAAGCGCGAGCAGGTCATGCAGTATGGCGAAAGCGACCTGGCTTTTATCTCTCGCCTGCTGGCCGACGTCGGCATCTGGTACCGCTTAACCCGCGACGAGCGCCTGAACATCGACGTGGTGGAGTTTCACGACGACCAGCGTCACTACCAGTTCGACGTCAAGTTGGCCTACCGTCCGCAATCCGGGCTGAGCAGCAGTGGACAAGACAGCGTGTGGGCCTTGCAATCGAGCCATCAGGTGGTGGAAAAACACGTCAATATCCGTGCTTACCATCACCGCGTCGCCAACGCTCACCTGAACGGTGACATCGATCAAACCTTTGGTGCGACTACCACCTACGGTGAGGCCTACCACTACGCCGAAGCCTACACCACGCTGGGCGACCCTTATGCCCATGACGAAGACCTGCAAAGCGAGAGCGGTTTTTTCTATGCCCGTCTGCGTCACGAGCTTTACCTCAATGGCCAGACTCAACTCAGCGGCATCAGTAGCAGTGCCACCCTGGCGCCTGGTCAGGTGCTCAAGATCAGCGGCGGCGCGCCGCAAGCGTTTGGCCCTGGAGCGGTGATCATCCAGTTGACCACGCGTGCCGCCCGTGACCGCAGTTTTGAGGTCAGCTTTGAGGCCATTCCCTACTCGGAAACGGTGTGCTTTCGTCCAGCGCTGCAAGACAAACCGCAAATCGCCGGCACCGTCCCGGCCCGCGTCACCAGCCCACAGGAGCACGACCCCTACGGCCACATCGATATCGAAGGGCGCTACAAAGTCAGCTTCCTGTTTGACCGCGACAGCTGGAAACCCGGTGAAGAAAGCCTGTGGCTACGCCTGGCCCGACCCTACGCCGGTGACACCCATGGCCTGCACCTGCCGCTAATCCCCGGCACCGAAGTCGCCATTGCCTTTGAACAGGGCGACCCGGACCGTCCGTACATCGCCCATGCCCTGCACGACAGCCAGCACCCCGACCACGTGACGCTGGGTAAACGCGACTACACGCGCAACGTGC